>JBQCFU010000393.1:0-7914 GCA_051958775.1 Pseudolabrys sp. | reverse complement strand
CATCACCGTCGCGGGCACCAACGGCACCAACGTGACAGGCGCTGCGGCCAACACGCAGTCGCTCGCTGGCGGCACCGGCGCTCCGCTGAGCAGCGTTCGTCAGAGCCTGTTGAACCAGTTCAACAACCTGCGTACGCAGCTCGACAAACTCGCCGGCGACTCCGGCTTCAACGGCATCAACCTGTTGAACGCTGACAAGCTCTCGGTGAAGTTCAACGAGAACGGCACCAGCTCGATCGACGTGCAGGCGACCGACACGAGCGGCAATGCGTTCGCGATTACGGCAACGAACCTGGGCATCACCGCCCAGACCACGACCAACTTCGGCAGCAACAGCACGCTCGATACGCTCAGCACGACGCTGAGCACGGCGCTGACCACGCTGCGCAGCCAGGCTTCTTCGCTCGGTTCGCAGCTGTCAGTCGTGCAGGCCCGTCAGGACTTCACCAAGTCCATGATCAACACCCTGCAGACCGGCGCCGACAACCTGGTTCTCGCCGACTCGAACCAGGAAGCGGCCAACCTGCTCGCCCTGCAGACCCGCCAGCAGCTGTCGTCGACGGCGCTGTCGATGGCCTCGCAGGCCGACCAAGCGGTGCTGCGGCTGTTCTGATCCACACACAAGCCGCATTACGATGAACGGCGGGGCCAAGGCCCCGCCGTTTTTTTATTTCCGACGCGCCTGCGATCGCCGGACTTCCCTGTTCTCTCGTCCGGCATCATGGTTCCGCATTAACGCTTCCTTCATCGATTTTTTACCAACCATTAGGGTTACCAGATCATTATCACGGCGACTGCGCCGCTCGATGCGCTGCCAATAAATTGAAGGGATGCCTTCCATGGCCGATATTGTTCTGTCCGCCGGCGTCCGGCAAAATCTGCTGTCGCTGCAAAATACCGCTCAATTGATGGCGACCACGCAGAACCGCCTGGCGACCGGCAAGAAGGTGAACTCGGCACTCGACAATCCGACTAATTTCTTCACGTCGGCCTCGTTGCAGACCCGGGCCGGCGACCTCAGCGCGCTGCTTGACTCGATGTCCAACGGCATCAAGACGCTGGAAGCGGCCGACAACTCCCTGACCTCGATCACCAAGACGCTCGAAACGATGCAGTCCACGCTGCGCCAGGCGCGCCAGGACAAGTCGTTCCCGACAGCGTCTTACGGGGTCACGACCAACAGCACCGGCGCCATCACCACCGCAGGCTCGCTGACATTCTCGGGCGGCGCTTTTGGTGCCGGCAACTACTCGATCACCCTGACCGAACCGGGCACCGGCGGCAGCGCTGCCGTTCCGGCGACAGCGACCGGCACCGGCGGCTTTGCCGCGGGCGCCGGCACCGACGAGGTGGGCACCGGCGGCACGCTGACGATCAACGGCCGGGCGATGACGATCAATGCGACCGACAAGGTCGCCGACGTGATCAACACGATCAACGCCAACACCGCCTTCACCGGTGTCACGGCGGGCGTCAGTGGTGGTCAATTGACGCTGACGGGCAACGCCCAGGGCGACACCATCAAGGTAGACGGTGCTGCCGGCATCCTTTCAGGCATCGGCGTCGACACCGCCGGCACGGGCACGACAACGTCGCGCGCGATCGCCGGCACGCCAGCCGTTGCTCCGGCAGGCGCCCGCAACACCCTCGACCAGCTCGTCGCCGCGATCAACAACGACAGCAACCTCAAGGACAAGGTCGTCGCCTCCAACGACAGCGGCAAGCTGCGCATCCAGAACCTTTCGACGCAGCAGCTCAAGGTCGACGGCGTTGACAGCAGCGGAAAGATCGACGGCACCTCCACGGCCCAGGCGACCATCGGCGGCAACGAAACCCGCACCAGCCTGACCCAGCAGTTCAATCAGCTCCGCGATCAGCTCGACAAGTTTTCCGACGATGCCTACTTCAACGGCGTCAACCTGCTGCGCGGCGACAAGCTGAAGCTGACATTCAACGAAACCGGCTCTTCCGCGCTCGATATCCAGGCGCGTGACAAGGACGGCAACTCGGTCAGCATCAACAACGCCTATCTGCAGATTGCATCGCTGGTCCCGACCGACCTGGATTCGGACGCCTCGATCGACACCCAGATCAACACCCTCGGCAAGGCGCTGGAAGCGATCCGTTCGCAGGCATCGAACTTCGGCTCCAATCTGTCGATCGTGCAGAACCGGCAGGACTTCACCAAACAGATGATCAACACGCTGCAGCCCGGCGCCGACAATCTGGTGCTCGCCGACAGCAACGAGGAAGGCGCCAACCTCCTCGCCCTGCAGACCCGTCAGCAGCTCTCGACCACGGCACTGTCGCTCTCGGCCCAGGCCGACCAGGCGGTCCTGCGTCTCTTCGGCTAAACAGACCGAAAAATCAGCTTTTCCGAAAACGGCGGGGCCATCGGCCCCGCCGTGTTACGTTTGGTTAACCATGTTCGCTCAAAGCTGGCACCCATCCGGAGAGGTAGGATCGCCTCTCCCGCCGGCACCAGACGGGAGGCAGAAGCCATGGCTCTGAAGGTCGAACTCAAACCCGGTGAGCGTATCCTGATCGGCGACAGCGTCATTACCAACGGTGACCAGCGCGCCCGCTTCCTGGTGGACGGCACGGCGCCGATCCTGCGCGAGAAAGACATCATGACCGCGGAGCAGGCCGACACGCCGGCCAAGCGCATCTATCTCGCGGTCCAACTCATGTACATTTCGCGCGACCCGCAACAGCATCATGAAGTCTACTTCAGCCTGATGCGCGACATCGTACAGGCGGCACCGAGCGCGTGGGGCCACATCGCCGCTATCAACAATCAAATATTAACGGGCGAGCTTTACAAGGCTCTGAAGTCTGCTCGGCAATTGGTCGAGTACGAGGGGGAGTTGCTGGCAAATGCATCACGCGGCGCAAGCCTACGGAGCGGTGGCAAAGCAAATCGCTAGCCCGAGAGATCTCGAAGCCAGCCTGCTCCTGAAAGCCGCGTCCCGTCTGCAAGCCGCCCACGATAGCTGGGACACCCAGAAATCGATCCTCGACGACGCGCTGCGATATAATCGCAAACTCTGGACGCTGTTTCTCAACACCGTCACCAACAGCGACAATCCGCTGCCGGCCGAGATTCGCCAGAACATCGCCCATCTCGGCATCTTCGTCCTCAACCAAACGATGACGCTCACCATCAAGCCGGAACGTGAACGGCTGCCGAGCCTGATCTCGATCAACCGCGAAATCGCCGCCGGACTGCGCGGAGGCCGCTGAGTCCTATCGCCTCCGCTGGAATGCAAAAGCCCCGCGCAATGCGCGGGGCTTTGTCGTTTGGCGATGTAGCGGCTTGCTAGAGGAAGTTCACCAGGCTGAGCTGGTAGAGCTTCGACGTGGTCTGCAGGGAGGCGCTGAGCCGCGTCTGCAACGCCAGGATCTGCGAACCGACCTCCTCGTTGGAAACGCCAGTGATCTGCTGCTGGAGGCTCGACAGCGTCGCATTCGTCTGCTGATGGCGCTCGGTAGCCGCTTTCAGCGACGATTGCGCTCCGGCCAGCTCCGCCTGGATCGACTGAATGCTTTGCACGCCCTGCGGCACGTTGAGGTTAGCGGTCAACCGCTGCTGATAGGCCGTGTTGAGGTCTGCGGCGTTCGGATCGCCCGCCGAATAAGTCGTCACCGCTGCCACCGCGATGTTCTGCAGGATGTTGCGGATGCCCTGCTCGTTCGCGCGCATGCCGTAGGACACGCCGATCGACTGGTCGATATTGGCCCGCGCCGTATCGCGCGCAGAGCCTGATCCGGCCTCGCCCGTGTACCAGGACACCGTGTCGGTCGCAGTCCCGTCGCGCAGAGCCGTCGCGGTGTCGAATGGCGGGCCATCGACCCGCTGCGGTGGATGTGTGGCGTCGGTATTGAAGAAATCGTTGGACGCCGCCATGGCCGAGGCGGCCGTCAGCGATGTCTTTGCCAACTGGCCGATCGAAGTGCCGAGCGCCGTCTTGATGTTGGCTGCGGTATCATCGGGCGTGGCGCCGATGGTGAACTGATTGGGTCCCGGCGGGCTCGACGCGGTCGCCGTCAGGGTGATGTTTTCGGTGGTGCCGTCCGGCAGAGTGAAGCCGACCCGGATCGTATCCCCGGAGTTGGCATTCGAAGTGCCGAGATCGATCGACATGCTCTTCGGCGAACCGGTCGGCCCCGACACGGTCGCGCCGCTGATCGATGTGGCGATACCGGACAGCTTGAAACCGAACGGCGATGTGGCCGAATCTTCGGTGATCGCCGCCGACGTCGTGGTCGGCGCGGTCAGTTGCAGCCGGCCGAGACCGTCGGCCCCCAGATCGGCCTGCCGGCGCTGATCGATCACGGTGCGTAGCCCGTCCTGCCCGCCATTGCCGTTGAGGATATGGTCGAGAGTATCCACCGACGGCGTATCGGCGGCGCTGCCCGAGAACAGGTAGCGGTCGCCGGCCTGTGTGTTCAGCAGCGCCAGGAATTCGTTGAGCGAATTCATCGCGGTTTTCTGCGCCGTGGTCTGGCCCAGCGCATCCGGGTCGAAATTCAGGGCACCTACCGCCGACTTGGTATTCTGTCCGAGCGTCGACATCCGGCTCAGACTCGCCTGAGCCAGATCGAGGCGTGTCCCCACCATGGTGATGGTGTCGTTGTAGCCGCCGATCCCGGCAAGGCGGGAGTTCAGCGTCACCGACAGTCCACGCTGCAAGCCGAGGCCGGCATAGGTTATCGACTTCTGCCCGGTGCCGAGCTGGCGATTGAGGTCGTCGAGCTGGCTGCGCATCTGCGCCAGCGACTGAACCATCATCGCCGATTTGGAGCCGAGCGGGATTACGCTCATGATGATCTCCTCAAGGTTACGGCAACGCGCTCATCAGCGAGTTGAGCATTTCTCGCACCGCTGACATGACGCGCGCATTGGCCGCATAAGTGTTCTGAAGCCGAAGCAGGTTCGACATTTCCTCGTCGATATTGACGCTGGCGCTGTCATCGAACCGGGCCTGCAGCGATGACAGCACGACGTTCTGGCCGTCGCTGAGGCTCTTGGCCGATTCCGCGGCCTGGCCTTGCTGGCTGATGACCTGACGCAGGAACGAGCCGATCGAGCCGGTATAAGGCGCCGACGCCGTACCGACGCCGCTGCTGGCAGAGAACGTCTGCGAGGCGCCGGTCAACTGCGTGTACAGGAAGCTCGGCCGCGTCGGGTCGGCGGACGTGGTTCCGGTCTGATACGACACCAGAGCCGCCGGATCGTTGATCAGCGCCGGATTCACGGCGATCCGGCTCGCAAATCCGACGCTCTGCGACCCAAGGCTGTTGATCGCACCGGTATAGGCCGCGACACCGTCAGTGAAGAACGGCATTGCCCCGCCGCCGCTGGAAAAGCCGGTCATGGTCGACGTGGTCGACAGACTGCTGGCGGTCGCACGTCCCGAACCGTTGTCGAGCACCCGCAACATGCTGCCGCCGGTGGTCGAGGCGATCAGGCCCTTCGACGTCAGCACATTGTTGATCTGCGTCAGAACCGAGGACATGCCGCCGGAGAAATCGAGGCCGAACACCTGATCGTTGGGATCAGGTGTGGCGCTGTTCGACAGCGGCAGCGCTGCCGGATCATCGACCTTGAGGAAGGTGATCTTGCGTGTCTGGCCGCTGGCAGCATCGACATAGGTGAGATTGATGCTGTTGCCGGCCAGCAAACCGCCGAGGTCGACGTCAAAGCCCTTCTGCGCGCCGGACGTCACCGCGGTCCCGCCGACCGTCTGATTAGACAGCGCACTCGCCATCGCCGCCGCCATCTGGTCGAGCTGGGTCTGGGTCTGGACCAGATCCTGATCGCGCATCTGCAGATAGGCGGCAATCTCGCCCGAGCGGATCGAACCAGAGGCGATCAGATCGATCGAGGAGCCGTTCTCGCTGCTGAGCGTCAGCGTCCCGACCGACCGCTTGGTCGGATCGGCGCTCCACTGATTGGTGGCAGCGATCGTCCCTTGTGCATCGAAATGCAAAGTGGCGGTCGAGCTGCCGACGAGCTGGATGCCACTGGTGGTAAAGATCTTGACCTGGTTCTGATCGCCGGGAACGACGGTGATATCCATCAACTGCGCAAGCTGACTGATGTAGGCATCGCGCTGGTCGAGCAGCGAGGCCGTCGTGCTGTCCGCCTTGTTGTAGGTCGACAACTGGGCGTTGATCGACGCGATCTGCTTCATCGCGTTGTTGGCCTTGTCGACCGAATCCGACAGGCCCAACTCCGCATCGGCGCGCAGCGCCTGCACCTGCGTGCTCATCGAGTTGAGCTGCTGGGTCAGGACCTGCGCCTGGGCAAGAACCGCAGCGCGAGCCGACGGATCGTCCGGGCTCGTGCTCAGCGCCTGCAGCGACTGCGTGAAATTATTAAAAATCGTGTCGAGCGCCGTCGACGATCCGGGTGCTCCGAACACCGTCTGGATGCGCTGGAAGAATTCGGAGCGCAGCGACGCGTAGGATGCGCCCGAAGTCTCGGTGCGCATCTGCCGCTGCACATATTGATCGAGCTGACGCTGGATCTCGCTGACGGCAACGCTGGTCCCCGCCTGTCCGGCCGCAATCTGCACCGGAATCGCGACTTTTTTGACGTAGCCGGGGGTTTCGGCGTTGGCGACGTTCGCCGAAATCACCGAGAGACCGGATTGCGTGGTCCGCAATCCGGCAACGGCGGTGGCAAGCGCTTGGTTGAGGCTCATGTGCCGTCAGCCTTCCAGATCACGCCAGTGTCAGCGCAGCATGTTCAGCAGGTCCTGCACCATCTCATTGCTGGTGGTGACGACCTTGGTGTTGGCTGAATAGGCCTGCTGCGTGATGATGAGCTTGGTGAACTCGTCGGCGATGTCGGTGTTCGACCCTTCGAGCGACTGGGCCAGGATCTTGCCGGGCGCGTCATAGGTGGCGATGCCCGACCCGTCGGTGGCGACGAAAGCACCACCGTCGATCCGTTTGAGCTGCTCGGCACCCTTGAAGTTTGCGAGTGTGATATTCGCGAGCACCAGCGTGCGACCGTTCGAATAAGTGCCGACGATATTACCCTTGTCGTTCACGCCGACCGATTGGAGTTCACCAGCAGCAACGCTGTTTTCCTGCTGCAGGTTGACCTTGCTGTCGCTGTTGAACTGAGTCAGTCCGGTCTGACCAAAGGCAACCGTGATGTCGCCGAGCGACACCCCGTTGATGGTCATGCCGTTGATCACCGTGCTGGAAACCGCCGGCGACATCTGGCCATTGGCGCCGAAGGTGAAATTCACGCCGGCGTTGGTCCAGGCTGTATTGGCGCCGGTCGCCGCCGAGTCGTTCTCGTAATACAAATTCCAGGTGTTGGGTCCGACCTTGGCCCACCGCAGATGGACGTTGACGGTCGTTCCGGCGGCATAGCGCGCAGCGATGACACCACCTTCAACCGAATTCGCCTGGAACGCCGCCTTGTCAGCACCGACTACATTGCCGGTGGCCGGATAGGCCGAGGTCACATGCAGGCCAAAATTCGCCGGGTTCGCAGTGCCGCCAACCGCCAGCGTATGAGCAGGATTGGTCGCCGAGACCGAGAGATTGCCGGCGCCATCAACGGTGGCGGTCACGCCACTGAGACCGCCGAGCGCCGTTGCGAGATCATTCAGCGTTTCGATATTGCCGGGCCCGAACAGAAGGGTCTGCGGCATACCGCCGTTCACGGACAGGGTCAGCGTCTGACCGTTGGTGACGATGCCCTGGGTCAGCAGATTCGTCGGATTCACCGGTCCGGCAGAAATGCCGAACTCGGTCAGCAAGCTGGCCGTGGTGCCCGCACCAACGGTGAGCTGCGTCTTCGAATCCGGACCAGTGAGGGTCAGGTGGCCGTTGCCGTCGTCGCCCGCGGTGACGCCGGTAGTCCCGGTCTGCGCATTGATCGCCGCCTGG
>JBQCFU010000392.1:0-3551 GCA_051958775.1 Pseudolabrys sp. | reverse complement strand
CTTGCCGCCGCCGTGGGTGTTGCCGCCTATCACCAGCGCCCAGTACAGGGCGGTGGCCGGCGGGTGCGAACCGAGCGTCGTCAGCACGGCGATGGTCATGCCGATCATGCCGAACAGGTTGCCGCGACGGGACGAGTCCGGGCTCGACAGACCGCGCAGCGCCAGGATGAACAGGACGCCGGCGACGAGATCGAGAAGTGCGACGAGATCAGCGCTCATGATTATGCCCCCGCGTCCCCGTCACGTCTTTTTCTTCTGATACATCGCCAGCATGCGCTGGGTGACCAGGAAGCCGCCGAAAATATTGATCGATGCGAAGATCAGCGCGACGAAGCCGAGGCCGCGTGCCCATAGCGGGCCCTGATCGTTGATCGCGAGCGGGACACCGACCGCAAGCAGCGCACCGACGACGATCACCGAGGAGATCGCGTTGGTGACCGACATCAGCGGCGTGTGCAGCGCCGGCGTCACCGACCAGACCACGTAGTAGCCGACGAAGATCGCCAGCACGAAAATGGAAAACCGGAAGACAAACGGGTCAACGGCGTTGGCAAGCTGGTCCATAGGGACGCTCCGTAAGACGGGACTGCTGCGGCGGCCTTAGGCCGCCGTCTTCGGCTTGAAATTCGGGTGGATCACCGCACCATCGCGGGTGAGCGCCGTGCCCTTGACGAGTTCGTCATCCCAGTTGATCGCAAGCTGCTTCTCTTTCTTGTCGATCAGGGAATCCAGGAACGTCAGCAGGTTCTTGGCATAGAGCGCCGAAGCGGACGCCGCGAGCCGGCCGGGCACATTGGCGTGGCCGACGATCTTGACGCCGTCGACCAGCACCACCTCGCCGAGGCGCGCGCCTTCGACGTTGCCGCCGCGCTCGACCGCGAGATCGACCAGCACCGAACCCGGACGCATCGACTTCACCATCTCGGCGCTGACCAGCTTCGGCGCCGGACGGCCCGGGATCAGCGCGGTGGTGATGACGATGTCCTGCTTCTTGATGTGCTCGGCGACCAGAGCGGCCTGCTTCGCCTGATAGTCCTTCGACATTTCCTTGGCGTAGCCGCCGGATGTCTCGGCCTGCTTGAATTCGTCGTCCTCGACGGCGATGAACTTGGCGCCGAGCGACTGCACCTGCTCTTTCACCGCCGGACGCACGTCGGTCGCGGTGACGACACCGCCGAGGCGGCGCGCGGTCGCGATCGCCTGCAGGCCGGCCACGCCGACGCCCATGACGAAGATCTTCGCGGCGGGCACCGTGCCGGCCGCGGTCATCATCATCGGCAGCGCACGGCCGTACTCCGACGCACCGTCGATCACCGCGCGGTAGCCGGCGAGGTTGGCCTGGCTCGACAGCACGTCCATCGACTGCGCGCGGGTGATGCGCGGCATCAATTCCATGGCGAAAGCGACGACGCCGGCGTCGGCCAGCGCCTTCAGCGCCGCGTCGTTGCCATACGGGTCCATGATCGCGACGCCGATCGCGCCACGCGTGTATCCCTTGATCTCGGCGTCGGTCGGCCGGCGCACCTTGAGCACGACATCGGCGTCGGTCGCCGGATTGTCGGCGATGGTCGCCCCTGCCGCCTCGAACTCGGCATCGAGAATGCCTGAGCCGATACCGGCGCCGCGCGCGACAACCACGTCGGCACCCAGCGCCTTGTACTTCTTCACCGTTTCCGGCGTTGCGGCGACACGCGGTTCGCCGGCTTCCGTTTCACGCGCGACCGCAATACGCATCGCCTTACCCCCCAGCCCAGTCACGGTTTAGTGCGACACAGCCATTGTCGAGGCGAATACGAAGATGAGGAAGCAGAGCACGAACGAGATGACGCTCGGGGTCTTGCTGGAGGTGGCCAGCGCCGGGATCATGCCGATAATGGCGATCAGGAAGGTGACCAGCGCCAGGAACCAGTGACCCATGACACCGCCGACGGCGAGGCCCAGCACGATGCAGATCGTGTGGATCGTTCCGACGGTGGCGAACCGGATGAAGCCCTCATAGGCGGCCTCATGCGCCGGCATGTCGTTGCCGGTGGCGGTTGCGTATTCAACAGTGCCGTGGTCGGCCATCATCAAGCTCCGGATCGTCAGCAGCGGGTGGAAAATCGGGTGAGACGTAGCGCAATTGCGCGCCAAGGGCAACGCCGCGACACCCCCACCGCCGGTGATCGGCACCATGAAAATATGTTGTTTGCGGCCCTGGGGCGCGTGTGCCAAGGGTCGCCATCCACAGGCCGGATCCATTTCCAGCATCATGAAAGCCAGCGATATCGCGCTTGCGATTCTGACCTCGGTCATCTGGGGCCTGTCCTTCATCGCCACCCGCTACGGTGTCGACAGCTTCACACCGGCGCAACTGACGGCGCTGCGGTTCGCCATCGCCGCGCTGCCGGCGCTGATCCTGCCGCGGCCGGCGGTGCCGTGGGGGCTGATGCTGCTCGCCGGCGCGCTCTGGTTTCTGGTGCAATTTCTACTGCTGTTCTGGGCGTTCCACGAAGGCATGCTGCCCGGCCTCGCGTCGGTGATGCAGCAGATGAGCGCGCCGTTCACGATCCTGCTGGCGGCCGTACTGCTCGGCGAGAAACCGACGCTGCGCCAGATCACGGGCCTGGTGATCGCCTTCGCTGGACTGGCGCTGATCGGCCTCTCAACCGGCGCGGATTTGCCGCTCGTCGCCCTGATTATCACTCTCGGCGCCGCACTGAGCTGGTCGTTCGGCAACATCGTCATCAAGCGCATGCCGAAGGCCGACATGGTGTCGCTGACTGCCTGGCTGGCGCTGGTCGCGCCGCTGCCGGCGCTCGCTTTGTCGCACCCGCTCGGCGATCCGCCGCTCTGGACGACGCTGACAGAGGCGTCCTGGCGCGGCATCCTGTCGGTGATCTATCTCGGCACGCTGGCGACGATCGGCGGCTATGCCATATGGGGACATCTGCTCGCGCGGTATCCGGCGGCGGTGGTGACGCCGTTCGCGCTGCTGGTCCCGTGCAGCGGCATCATCGCGTCCGTGGTCGTGTTTGGCGAGACGTTTCCGCCGCTGCGCTACAGCGGCATCGCGCTGGTAATGCTCGGCCTTGTCGTTATCGTCTGGCGCGCGCGGACGGCGCCGGCTGAAGTCCCGCCTGCTTGAGCGCCGCCTGCTGGCGCGCGGCGACCTGTTTCAGGTCGAAGCGCTCGATCATCGCGTTGAACAGGTCGTAGAAATTCAGCTCCGCCGCGAGATGCAGGAACACGGCGCCGAGCCCGATTGCGGCGCGATCCATGAACACGAATTCGCGCGGCACCGTCACCGGGCCTTTCTGCTTCAACGCCTGATGCACGCGGAAGGCTTCGCGCCGCCCGTACTCCGACGGTTTGACGCCGTCGGCGATAGTGCGTGTGCGGTTGTCGAGCAGCGGGCCGTAGATGAACCTGGCCCAAATATTCAGCGCATCGATCAGCTCGCGATTGAGCCGCTTGAAACCCCAGGTCTCGTAGGCGTGCACCACGAGATCGTCATCGCCGTGCAGCAGCCCGCGATAAAGATCGACTACCCCGCCAACGAAGCTTGGGGG
>JBQCFU010000391.1:0-2011 GCA_051958775.1 Pseudolabrys sp. | reverse complement strand
TGCAGATCGGGCTTCAGGGCGCGGAACTGCTCCTGAACTTCCGGCGTGCGATAGCTGTCCGGCTGATAGACCGGCAGGTTCGCTGCGATCGCCGCTTCCTTCAGCGGGTCGGCCTTCTGACCCGGCTTTTCCGGCGCGACGAACACGCCGATGACGTTGTCGCCGCGTTTGAGCAGCGCTTCCAGCACCGCCTTGCCAAAGGCCTGCTGGCCATGAACGACGATCCGCATAGTCAATCACTCCCTCGATCCGCTCATGCGCGCAGGCGACACGAAGCGTCTATGAAACAAAAGCTCCCGCCGGTCCGGCGGGAGCACACGGCATCAGGCCGCTTTTTCCTTCTTGGCCGGCGCGCTCAGGGCGCCCGACGCCTTGATCTCGGCAATGACATTCGCCTTGAGCTTGAGCACGTCGCTCAGAATCTCGTCGGTGTGCTCGCCCAGGAGTGGCGAACGCTTCACCTCGGAGATCGAGTCCGACAGCTTGATCGGATTGCCGACGGTGAGATACGCCCCGCGGGTCGGATGATCGACCTCGACCACCGTGCCGGTCTTGCGCAGCGACTGGTCCTCGGCGATTTCCTTCATCGACAGGATCGGGCCGACCGGAATGTCGTGCGCGTTGCACAGCTCCATGACCTCGAACTTGCTCTTGGTCTTGGTCCACTGCTCGATGCGATCAAAGATCTGCATCAGCTTCGGCAGGCGCGCCGGCGGCGTCGCGTATTCCGGATCGGTTTTCCAGGTCGGCTCGCCGATCAGATCGCAGATCGGGCCCCAGACCGGCGCCTGAGTGATGAAGTAGATGGAGGCGTTGGGATCGGTCTCCCAGCCCTGGCACTTGAGAATCCAGCCCGGCTGACCGCCGCCGGAGTCGTTGCCCGCGCGCGGCGTCGCATCGCCGAACGGAATGTTCTGGCCGAACTGGCTGTATTCCTTGAGCGGGCCGGCCTTGAGACGCTGCTGGTCGCGCAGCTTGACGCGGCAGAGATTGAGCACGCCATCCTGCATCGCGACGCTGACCTTCTGGCCACGGCCGGTGCGGGTGCGCTGGAACAGCGCGGTGACGATGCCGAGCGCGAGGTGCAGGCCGGTGCCGCTGTCGCCGATCTGCGCGCCAGTGACGAGCGGCGGACCGTCACGGAAGCCGGTGGTCGAAGCCGAACCGCCGGTGCACTGCGCGACGTTCTCGTAGACCTTGCAATCTTCATACGGACCCGGGCCGAAGCCCTTGATCGACGCGACGATGATACGCGGATTGGTCTTGTGAATGTGCTCCCAGGTCAGGCCCATGCGATCGAGCGCGCCCGGCGCGAAGTTCTCGACCAGCACGTCGCAGGACTTGATCAATTCGTCGAGCACGCGCTTGCCCTGCGGATGCTTCGAGTCGATCGTGATCGACCGCTTGTTGTGGTTGAGCATCGTGAAGTAGAGCGAGTCCGCACCCGGCACATCGACCAGCTGGCCGCGGGTGATGTCGCCGACGCCCGGACGCTCGACCTTGATCACGTCGGCGCCGAACCACGCCAGGAGCTGCGTGCAGGTCGGGCCGGACTGGACGTGGGTGAAGTCGAGGATGCGGACGCCCTGCAGCGCCTTGCCGTCCTGACCGAACGGCTTCGACGAGATGCGCGGCGCCGCCGGCTTGGCGGATTTGACGGACTTGACCGCGCTCTTCCTGGCGGCCGGCTTCGCGCTCTTCTTCGCTGCCGGACGGCGCGCCGCCTTCACGGGTTTACGCGCTGCGGCCTTGCCCACCGACTTGCCTTTGGCTTTCTTCGCCGGCTTGCTCGCTTTCTTCGATTTCTTCGCCATCTCTTGCTCCTTGATCCCCGATGATGTTTCCGGTGGCCGCGCCCACGCGGAAATCCGGAAAAGAAATGCCTTCAGAAACGAATGCCGGCCGGCGGACAGCCCGCCGGCCGGATGTCGCTCAGCTCTTCTTCTTCAGCGCGCTCTGCGGATTGAGGTTGCCGATGCGGCCCGACTCGCTGCCCGCCGCCGGATCGATC
>JBQCFU010000390.1:0-4275 GCA_051958775.1 Pseudolabrys sp. | reverse complement strand
GCCCGATGGCGTTGTGCTCGTGTCCTGCCATCTCGGCCAGGGCAAGCTGCTGATGAATTGCATCGACCCGGCTGTGACCGATGAGCATGATCCAACCCGGATCGACAAGTCTTTGTTCGCGTTCAATCGCGACAACGGTTTCCGGCCGTCGCCGGAATCGGCGACCTATTCGCCGGAATTCCTGACGCGCTACCGCGCGGCGCAACGCGAGCGCGTGGCGCGGATCGATACCTTCGCGAAAGAGATCGTGGCGCGGCGTGCCGCGGCGCGTAAGCGGCTGAAGGAAGCCCGCAACCAGACGGACGCGATCGAGGCTGCCTATTCGCCGATCTTCCAGGTGTGGCGCACGGACGCCGATCCGCGATGCTTCGACCTATCGCTGGAGCCGTCCGACCGCGCTTATGGCACGCTCTGGGGCGCCAATCCCCTCGCATCGAACTTCGGTAGCGTCGGTTTTGCCCGCAATTGCACGGCGGAGAGCTGGCTGTCGAACTGGTCGGCGCTGTCGTCGAATGCTTCGATGGAGGCTTGCGCGCCGGACCTCAAGCTGCCGGTGCTGATGATCGAATATACCGGCGACAACAGCGTGTTCCCGAGCGAGGCCGACGCGATCTACGGTTTCATCGGCTCCGCCGACAAGGTCCGCAAGAAAGTCCACGGCAACCATCACGGTCGTCCGATCGCGGATGGTGCGCCGAACGGTCAGCTCATCGCCGGTGAAACGATCCGCGACTGGCTGACATCGAAATCGCTCGCCTAGCTGAACAGGCCCCATCATGACCTATCCGGTTTTCGATTCGAACCCGCACGCACCACGCAAGGCTTTGCCACGCGGCAGTTGGGACTGTCAGGTCCATGTTTTCGGCGACCCGCAGCGCTATCCGCTCCGGGCCGGCCGCGCCTATGAGCCGCCGGCGACCGCGACCATCGACGCCGCAGTGGCGATGCATCGCGCCATCGGCGTCGATTTCGGCGTGGTGACGCAATCGACCGCGCATGGCACCGATCATCGGATTCTGGTCGATGCCATTGCCGACCGGCCGAACTACTACGGCATCGCGCTGGTCGACGAGACCGTGTCCGATCGCGAACTGCAGAGGCTGCATGACATCGGCGTGCGGGGTGCCCGGTTCAATTTCTGGCGCAAGCTGAATATCGCGCCGACGCCCGATCAGTTCCTCCGCGCCATCGACCGGATCGGCCCGATGGGGTGGCATCTGCGGATCCATTCGGCCGGCGACGAATGGCTCGACATCAAGGAGCTGATGGCGAAGGTGAAGATTCCCGCGGTCATCGATCATATGGGCCACATGGAGGCGCATGACGGGATCGATCAGCCGGGGTTCAGGTTCCTGCTCGAACTCCTCAAGCGCGACAACTGGTGGGTGATGGTGTCCAACGGAGATCGTTGCGCGAGCGCCGGCATGCCGTGGGACGATATCGTCCCGTTCGGCCGGACGCTGGTGGCGGCCGCGCCGGATCGCGCGATCTGGTGCACCGACTGGCCGCATGTCTTCTATCTCAAGGACAAGATGTGCAACGATGGCGATCTGGTCGATCTCTTGGACCGCTATGTGCCGGATGAGGCCACGCGCCATAAGGTCATGGTCGACAATCCCGCACGGCTTTTCGGCCTGAAAACCTGAACATGATGATGAAGGTTTGTATTATCGGCCCCGGCGCCGTCGGCAGTCAGATCGCCGCCGCGTTGGTGCAGGGCGGTGCGGCGGCTTCCGTGCTGGCGCGCGGCGCGCATCTTGATGCCATTCGGGACAAGGGTCTTGTGATCGTGGCACCAGATCGCGAAGAGCGCGTTTCGGTGGCTGCGAGCGATGATGCCCAAGCGCTCGGCGTCCAGGATATCGTGGTCTTCACGGTCAAGGCGCCGGCGCTAGCGTCAGCCATGACACAGGCACGCCCGCTGCTCGGCGCGAATACCGAAGTCGTCGCCGTGATGAACGGCATGCCGTGGTGGTTCATGAGCGACCGGGTCAAACCATTGCTCGATCCGGACGGCGTGATCGCAACGACGGTTGGCCGTGCGCCGGTGATCGGTGGCGTGGTCTATACCGCCGCCCATGTCTCGGCGCCGGGCCGGATCACCCTGACGGTGCCGCGACGGCGCCTGACCCTCGGCCTCGCGTCGGATACGAAGTCGATCCATCTCGAAACATTGGCCGGGATTCTCGACCGGGGTGGATTTCCGACCAAGGTCAGCCCGTCGATCGGGGTGGACGTCTGGACCAAGCTGATCGGCAATCTCAGTGGCAATCTGATCGCGACCGTTGTTGGCCAGCCATTGAACGAAGCTTTCACGGACCAGAGCAATCGCGAAGCCGCCAAGCATATCATCGACGAAGCGAAGGCCCTTGCGGCTGCAATCGGCTATCCGGTCAAAGTGGATACGGAGCGGATGGTCGCGGACAGTGCCGGCATTCCGCACCGTCCGAGCACGTTGCAGGATTTCGAAGCCGGGCGCGCCATCGAATTGGACGCCTTGTTTCGGGCACCGCTCGCGCTTGCGCGCCACGCGAATGTCGCCACGCCGACACTGAATGATTGGGTCGAACGCCTTAACGTCAAAATCAAAGATCGCACCGCATCAAGGACATCCGCATGAGACGCGCCGCCATTGTCAGCCCGATCCGGACGCCGGTGGGTAAATTCGGTGGTGCTCTGCGTGGCATCCCGGCGGAGGAACTGGGCGGATTCATCATCACCGAACTGATGAAGCGCACCAAGCTGGACCCCGAGCGGGTCGATGACGTTGTGTTCGGACACGGCTATCCGAGTGGTGAAAATCCGGCGATCGGCCGCTATGCGGCGATGAAGGCCGGTCTGCCGATTGCGACGCCCGGCTATCAGCTCGATCGCCGTTGCGGCTCCGGGCTGCAGGCCGTCATCAATGCGGCACTGATTGTGCAGACCGGCAATGCCGATGTCGTCGTCGCGGGCGGCGCCGAGAGCATGAGCAATGTGGAATACTATACGCAAGGCGCGCGCTGGGGGACGCGGCTCGGGCCGGCAACCATTCATGATCGGCTCTCCCGCGCGCGTGAACGGGCGTCACCGCAAGAACGGTTCGGCTACATCTCCGGCATGATCGAGACGGCAGAAAATCTGGCGCGCAAGCATGCCATTTCGCGCGAAGAGCAGGATGCCTTTGCGCTGCGGGGTCAGCACCGCGCGGTCGCCGCCTCCGATGGCGGAAAATTTGCCGACGAAATGGTTGTGGTCCCGACCCCCGGCAAGGGCGGTCAGGCGGTTTCCGTCTCGCAAGACGAAGGATTGCGTGCGGGCCTGACGATCGAGGATCTGCAAAAGCTCAAGCCGATCCAGAAGGATGGGACCGTGACGGCCGGCAATGCCAGCCAGCAAAACGACGGTGCGGCGGCCTGCCTCGTCGTTGCGGAAGACGTGCTGGAAAAACTCGATCTTGCCCCTGATCTTTTCCTGAAAGGCTGGGCTGTCACGGGGTGCGAGCCGGCGACGATGGGGATCGGTCCGGTGCCGGCGGTGGCCAAGCTGTTTCAAAAGACCGGTCTCGGCTGGGACGACATTGATCTCGTCGAAATCAACGAGGCATTTGCTGCGCAGGTGCTGGCGGTGCTCAAGGAATGGGGCTGGAACGATCCCGACAGACTCAATGTCAACGGATCGGGCATTTCGCTCGGCCATCCTATTGCCGCCACCGGCGTTCGCATTCTCGCGACTTTGTGCAACGAGATGAAACGGCGCAAGGCGCGCTACGGTCTTGAGACCATGTGCATTGGTGGCGGGCAGGGCATAGCGGCCGTGTTTGAGGCGCCAAGATAGGATTGCGAACGGAGCGCCAGCGCTCGTAGCGTTCTACTTCATTTTCTTCAGCGGTACGCCCTTGGTGGTGAAGCGCTGCATCTTGCCGCCGCCCGGGCGGCGCGTGCCGGCGGCTTTGCCGGTGCCAGGCGGTTGATGCGCCGGGATCAATTGGTCGGGACGTGAACCGATCAGATCGGCGCGGCCTATTTGTTTCAGTGCATCGCGCAGCAACGGCCAGTTGTCGGGGTCGTGGTAGCGCAGAAAGGCCTTGTGCAACCGACGTTGCTTCAGCCCCTTGATCGCCTCGACCTGTTCGCTCGCGCCGTGCCGCACGCCGCGCAGCGGATTGACGCCGCTGTGATACATCGCGGTGGCGGTCGCCATCGGCGAGGGCAGGAACGTCTGGACCTGGTCGGCGCGATAGCGATTCTTTTTCAGCCACAGCGCGAGGTTCATCATGTCCTCGTCGGTTGTGCC
>JBQCFU010000389.1:0-4927 GCA_051958775.1 Pseudolabrys sp. | reverse complement strand
ACCATGATCACCGGCCCGTTGATGTTGCCGCCGACCAGATCCGGGAACACCGACGCATCGACGACCCGCAATCCCTCGACGCCGCGCACGCGGAGGTGGCCATCCACCACCGCCATCGGATCGTCGTCGCGGCCCATCTTGCAGGTGCCGCATGGATGATGCGCCGTCACCGCCGTCTGCCGCGTGAACGCCTCGATCTGCTCGTCGGTCGTGACATCGGCCGTCGGCGCGATGTCGCGGGACACGAAAGGCGCGATCTCGCGGGCGCGGGCGAGATCGCGGAAGATTTTGATGCCGTCGCGCAGCCGCCGCCAGTCCGTCGGCGTCGCCAGCAGGCCCTGACGGATCGACGGATGCGTCAGCGGATTGGCCGACGCCAGCGTGATGGCACCACGGCTTTCCGGCCGCAGCAGCACGATGCGGCAGGCGAAGCTGTCGGCGAACGGCTGCGAGAACGGCGGCAGATAGGGCTTTGCCGCCAGCGAGCCGGAGATGAAGAGAAGCTGGACGTCCGGGATCGGCTCCTGCGGCTGGCTTTTCACGAAGGCGGTCATGCCGCCCGGCAGATCGGTCGCAAAGCCGGTGCCGCGCAGGTAGCCCTCGGCGAGTCCAAGCGCGAGCCGGTCGAGCCGCATGTTGCGCAACAGCGGGCTTTCGTCGCTCCGGCCATAAACCAGCAGCGCCGCCGCATGGTCCTGCAAATTCTGCCCGACGCCGGGCAGCGACGCCTTCACGGCGATGTCGTGCGCACGCAAGGCGTCGGGATCCCCGACGCCGGACAGCATGAGCAAATGCGGCGAATTGATCGAACCGCCAGACAGGATCACCTCGCGCCCGGCCGGCACGAACCGACGCTCGCCGCCCTGCAGGCATTCGACGCCGGTGGCGCGATTGTTTTCGATGACGATGCGCGTCACCAGCGTATCAGTACGCACCGTCAGGTTCGGCCGTTCCAGCGCGGGCCGCAGATAAGCGCGCGAGGCGCTCTCGCGATGGCCGTCGCGGATCGTCATCTGCATGCGCGCGAAGCCGTCCTGGCTCGCGCCGTTATAATCGTCGTTCAGCGCGTAGCCTGCAGCCTGCGCCGCGCCGAGATAAGCGTCGACCAGCGGATCTTCGTAGCGCGAGGCCCGCGTGCCAAGCGGCCCGCTCCCGCCGCGATATTCACTCGCGCCCTTTTCCCAGCTTTCCTGTTTGCGGAAATACGGCAGCACCTCGCGATACGACCAGCCGGGCAGCCCATAGCTCGCCCAGCGGTCATAGTCGGCGCGATTGCCGCGCACATAGGCCATCGCATTGATCGACGATGAGCCGCCGATCACCTTGCCGCGCGCCACTTCGATGCGGCGCCCGCCCATGGTCGGCTCGGGCACGGTGTCGTAGCCCCAGTCGTACATGCGGTCGAGCAGCACCTTGCCCCAGCCGAGCGGCAGCTTCAGCAGCGGATGCCGATCCCAACCGCCCGCCTCGATCAGCAACACGCTGACGCTGCGATCCTCGGTGAGCCGGTTCGCCAGCGTGCAGCCGGCCGAGCCGGCGCCGATGATGATGTAGTCGAATCCGTGCTGGGACATGAAACATGTCCGCCGCCGGTATCACCCGGCGGCGGCCTTCCGATCAGGGATAACTTACGTCGGGCGCATTTTACTTCGGACGCTTGGCGTCGACCACGGTCTTGAGCTTGTCGAACTCGCCCTTCACCGTGGAATTCTGGCTGACGATCTTGGTGCCGATGTCGACGAAGGTCTTCATCATCGACGCCTTCTCGGCCGGCGGCAGTTCGAGGATCTCGCCCTTGTTGGCGATCCACGCGGCATTCGACTTCTTCACGTTCTCGACGCCCCAGCCATAGGCTTGCTGTTCCGCTTCACGGCCGGCGGCGCGGATCGCATCCTGAACGTCCTTCGGCTGCGCCTTGAACCAGGCCTCGTTGACGATATTGACCGAGATGATCTGCGCGAAGTTCAGGTCGGTGACGTATTTCGCCACATCGTAATACTTGAATGCTGTCAGGATCGGCATGCCGGCCAGCATGCCGTCGATGCCGCCGGACTGCAGCTGCGGAATCACCTCGGTGAGCGCGAGCGGCACCGGCGTCACGCCGATCGCCTTCATCGGCTCGATCTGCAGCGGCGAAGCGAAGGTGCGCGCCTTCACGCCTTTCAGCGCTTCCAGGGTCGGCGCCGGCCGCTTGGTCAGAATCAGCGTCGGGCTGTTGTAGATCGCGCCGATCACGCGGATGCCGCGGTCGAGGAACATCGTCTCCATGTGATCGCGATAGGCGGGATCGTGGATCACCGCATGCACATGCTCCGGCGAATCGAACAGGCCGGGAACGTCGAAAATCTGGAACCGCGGATCGATATTGGTGACGAACGAGGTCGGGGTGATGAAGGATTCAATCGTGCCGAGCGCGACGCCTTCGGCCATGCGCGGAATCGCACCGAGCTGGCTCGCCGGATAGATCTCGGTCTTCACCTTGTCGCCGACGCGCTTCTGAAGCGCGACCACGAACAGCTTCTGCCATTCGTGCTGCACGTCGTTAATCGTCGCATTAGCGAGCTTCATCACCGTCTGCGCCGATGCCGCATGCGGTGCCATGGCGATGCAGCCGGCCAGCACGCTGGCGGCAAGAAAATGACGTCGATTCATCTTAGTCGCTCCCCAGTTTTTTCTCGCGTTGTTGTTTCCCTAGACGGCGCTGGCGAGAAACAGCGACAGCGCCGGCCAATACGTGATGATAATCAGAGCAAGAATTTGCGTGACGGCGAACGGCAGCACGCCGCGATAAAGTGTCTCAAGCGGCACGCCGAGCACGCTCTGCGCAACGAACAGGTTGAGCCCGAACGGCGGCGTGAACATGCCGATCGCGACGTTCACCGTCATGATGATGCCGAAGTGGATCGGATCGATCCCCAGCGCCTTGACCAGCGGCAGGAACAGCGGCGTCAGAACCAGGATCGCCGAGGTCGGATCGAGGAAGCAGCCGACAATCAGCAGGATGATGTTGATGCAGACCAGGAAGCTCCATTGATGGAGCTGCAGGCCCTGCAGCCAGGCCGTCAGCGCCTGCGGCACGCCGTTGACCGTGAGCAGCCATGAGAACAGCGCCGCCGCGGCGACGATCACCAAGATCTGGCTGGTCAGGATCGCCGAGCGCACCGCGCAGTCGAGCACCTCGGACCAGGTCATGCAGCGATAGACGTAGCGGCCGACGAGAATGGCGTAGAGACAGGCGAAGCCGCCCGCTTCGGTCGGCGACGCGAGGCCGAGATAGATGCTGGCGAGCACGAAGATCGGCATGAATAGCGCCGGGACCGCATCCCAGGTGCTGCGCAGGAAATAGCGCAGGTCGAACTTGCGGCCCGATGCGACGCCCATGCGCAGCGCCGCGAACACCACATGCGCCGACATCATCAGCGCGATCAGGATGCCGGGCAGAACACCGGCCGCGAACAGCTTCGGGATCGACTGCTCCGCCGATGCGCCATAAAGGATCATGGCGATGCTGGGCGGAATGACGATGTCGATCGACCCGGACGAACTGACGAGGCCGGCCGAGAAGCGCTTGCCGTAGCCGTCGCGCAGCAGGCCCGGATAGAGCGACTTGCCGACCACCGCGACGGTCGCCGTGCTGGCGCCGGAAATCGCGCCGATCAGCGTACAGGCACCAACGGTCGCCACGCCAAGCCCGCCGGGAATGCGCCCGAGCAACGCCAGCACCCAGACGATCAGGCGCTCGGCGATGCCTGAGCCGCCCATCAGTTCACCGGCGAAGATAAAGAACGGCACCGCCAGCAGCGCGTAGTTCTCCAGACCGCCGAACATGATCTGGTGCAGCGCGACGCCCGGCACCGAGACGAAGAACGCGAAAGTCGCCGCCGCGCCGGCAATGAACAGCGCGAAAATCGGCATACCGAGGAACAGCAGCAGCAGCGGGATAACGGCAAGTGTCAGGGTCATGACGCGCTCTGCTCCGACGGGTTGAGCAGATTGCGCGCATCGCGCCACGCCAGCACCAGCGCAATGATCGCCGTTCCGGCAAGGCCGATGGTGATCGCGCCGTGCGGAATGAACATGGGCATTTCCAGCGCCATGCTGGTCTGATGGATCATGGTGATCCGCTGCACGAACAGGAACGACTGCCACGCCGCATAGGCACCGGCGACGGCGATCACGACGTGATGCAGCAGGAACAGGCCCGCGCGGCCGCGCGGGCCGACGCGGGTGGTGACGAGTTCGAGCGCGATATGGCTGCGTTCGGCCGTGACCAGCAGCATGCCGATCATCACCATCCAGATCATGGCGAAGATCAGCACTTCATCGATGCCGATCACGACGTAGCTGAGGAGATAGCGGCTGACGGCATTGACGACGTTGAGCACCACCATCGCCAGCAGAATGACGCCGAGTGCGGTCCGCGCCACACGGCCCGGAACGGACCACAACCCGCTCGCGCGGTCCGCGGCTGGCGGCGATGCCGCCGTGTCATCCTGCACTGTCATACGCCCCCTCCCCCCGAACGCGGCGCGCCGGTCAGGCAGCGCCGGCGAGCGCGCTCGCTTTGGCTCCGGTCGCGACCGCGAAGGCCGGACGGGCGTCGATCGCCTTCTGCCAGCGGCTCAGATTCGGCAGCTCCGGCTTGTCGATCGGGATATCGAGGCAGCGCTTGACGATCGGACCGAGGCAGATGTCGGCCAGCGTCAGCTTCTCGAGCGCGAGGAAACTCTTGCCGGCGAGATGCTTGTCGAGCAGCTTCATCTGCGCGACGAGATCGGCAGCGTGCTTGCCGAAATCAGCATCGCGCTCGTTCGCCGGCTTCTTGGCGCCCTGGAACACGCCAAGATACGGCGCATTAAGCGAGGCGAGCTGCCAGTCCATCCAGGTCTGCACCTTCGACTGCTCGGCGGGATTGCCGCCACCGATC
>JBQCFU010000388.1:0-3877 GCA_051958775.1 Pseudolabrys sp. | reverse complement strand
GGTGCAGGACGCCGTGTACGATGAGGTGGTGGAGCGGCTGGCCGCCCGCGCGAAGGGCGTACGCGTCGGTGCGCCGAGCGATCGGTCCACGGCGATGGGACCGATCGTGTCGCAGGCGCAGATGCAGCGCGTGCTCGATTATGTCGATATCGGCGTCAAGGAAGGTGCGACGCTCGTGACCGGCGGTACGCGGGTCGGCAATCGCGGCTATTTCGTCAGCCCCACCGTATTCGCCGATGTTGGTCATGACATGCGCATCTCGCAGGAAGAGATCTTTGGTCCGGTGGTCAGCGTGGTTCGCTTCAGCGATGAAGAGGATGCGCTGCGCAAGGCGAACGGCACGCGCTACAGCCTTGCTGCTGGCATCTGGAGCCGCGACATCGGCCGGGTGCATCGCTTCGCCAAGCGGGTGAAGGCCGGCACGGTGTGGATCAACACTTACGGTTATACGGACGTGCGGCTGCCGTGGGGCGGTGCGCGCGACTCAGGGTTCGGCCGTGAGCACGGCGATGCGGCGATCGAGAACTTCACCGAGCCGAAAGCGGTGTGGATGAATCTCAGCGCGTAACGAGCCTTGCTGGCCACTGGCTTCAAAAACAAAAACGCGAGCCGGGAGGCGCGCGTTTTTTAATTCAAGCAGTGATCGAACGGATCAGCGGGCGCCGCCGAAGCCGCCGCTGCGGGGCGCACCGGCGCCCGGACCACCACGACCCGGACCGCCACGGCCACCGGCCGCGCCGAATGCCGGCTTCGGCTTCATCGGCAGCAGGCCTTCGCGCTGCAGTTTCTTGCGCGCGAGCTTGCGTGCGCGACGGATTGCTTCGGCCTTTTCACGGGCCTTCTTCTCGGACGGCTTTTCGAAATGTCCGCGCAGCTTCATCTCGCGGAAAATGCCCTCGCGCTGCATCTTCTTCTTAAGCGCCTTGAGAGCCTGATCGACGTTGTTGTCACGAACGAGAACTTGCACCTGTGCTCCTTGCTCCGGTCGTTTGGACTTCGGATTGATCGGGATGGCGGTCCGATGACCTCAATCCCGGGAAAATACAGACGGGAACCGCCGCAAAGGCGGCAGTTTCCGAGTGCGGCGGCTGTAGCAGATCGGGATTCAAGAGTCCATCGGTCCGTGCCGGGGCTAGTCCCGGCAACAGCCGGTTTCTGAAGTATCCCCGGCCTGGACCGGCGGGCAGGGAACCGAGCCGTAGGAACAGAAGACGCAGCAGTCGCCCGGCAGCGGCTTCAGGCGCTCCCCGCAGCCCTTGCACTGGTAGAAAAACTGGCAGGCGTCGGCCGCCATGGTCTCGGTCGACCGGTGGCCGCAACGGGGACAAGTGAGGGTCGATTCCAGGATCATGGCCCCATCCCGGTGCTCAGGCCGGGAAAATCCGGGTCACATGCCCCATTTTCCGGCCCGGCCGGGCCTCGCCCTTGCGATAGAGATGGACGCAAGCGCCCGGCACCGCAAGCCAGCGATCGATTTCGTTCACTTCGGCGCCGATCAGGTTGAGCATCTCCACCCGGCCATGGCGGACCGGCTGCCCGAGCGCCCAGCCGGCGACCGCCCGGATATGCTGCTCGAACTGGGAGACAGTCGCCCCGTCGATGGTCCAGTGGCCAGAATTGTGCACCCGGGGGGCGATCTCGTTGACCACGAGGGTCTCACGGTCGCCGTCGCGCACCGCGAACATTTCCACCGCCAGCACGCCGGTATAGCCGAACGCGGCGGCGATCCGCTCGGCGATCCGCCGCGCCTCCTGCTCCAGCGCCGCCGAGGCGGTGGCGGGGACAATGGAACGGCGCAGGATGTGGTCGCGGTGCTCGTTCTCGGTGAGATCGAAGCAGACCACGGTGCCGTCGGTGCCACGGGCGGCAACCACCGACACCTCGCGCTCGAACCGCACAAAGCCTTCAAGGATGCAGGGCACGCCGCCGAGCGCGGCGAATGCAGCGGCCGCCTCGTCGCCGGACCCGATCATCCGCTGGCCCTTGCCGTCGTAGCCCAGCCGGCGGGTCTTGAGCACGGCTGGAACACCGAGCGCCGCTGCCGCCGCTGTGGCCTCGATGGCGCTGTTCACCGCGCGGAACGGCGCGGTGGCGATGCCGAGTGCGGCGATGGCTTCCTTCTCGATCAGCCGATCCTGGGTCTTGGCCAGCACCTGCGGGTCGGGACGTACCTGCCGGTGCGCGGCGAGCACGGCGGCGGTCTGCGCCGGCACGTTCTCGAATTCGTAGGTGACCACATCGACCGCCTCGGCAAAGCGCGCCAGGGCCGCTTCGTCGTCATAGGCGGCCACAGTCACCGCATCGGCGACGTCGAAGGCGCAGGAATCCGCTTCCGGCGAATAGATGTGGCAGCGGAAGCCGAGCCGGGCCGCGGCCATGGCCAGCATGCGGCCGAGCTGGCCGCCACCGAGGATACCGATGGTCGATTCCGGTTTCAGCACGCCAGACATCCGCTCATAGATGCTCGATCACTTGTCGTTCTTCGGCCGCTTGCCGACGGCGGCGGTCTGGCGGGCGCGGAAGGTATCCAGTGCCTTGGCCACCCGCGCGTCACTGAGCGACAGCACCGAGGCGGCGAGCAGCGCCGCGTTGATCGCACCCGGCTTGCCGATCGCGAGCGTGCCGACCGGAATGCCGGCCGGCATCTGCAGGATCGACATCACGCTGTCCTGCCCGCCGAGCGCGGCGGTCTGCATCGGCACGCCGAATACCGGAAGCGAGGTCATGGAGGCGGTCATGCCGGGCAGATGCGCGGCGCCGCCGGCCCCGGCGATAATCACCTTGTAGCCCTTGCGGCGGGCGGATTTGGCAAAGCTGTAGAGCCGCTGCGGCGTGCGATGCGCCGAGACGATCAGCGCCACATAGGCGATGCCGAGTTCGTCGAGCATCTGCGCGGCGTGCTGCATGGTCGCCCAGTCCGACTGGCTCCCCATGATGATCGCGATCGGCGTATTGGCCATAGGTCCCTCAGGCTTCGGGCTTCTGCCTAGAGCGGAATGCGCCCGAAAGGAAGCGCCGAATGTATCGGTTTCGACGGCAATGGAACAAGCGTCCGATGCATGCGCGGCGCGGCGGCTCGGATTACAGTCGGGGCGATACACGAATCGGACGTCAGCGATTCGGACGCCACAGTGGCCGTAATGACCGACGAGCTAGACCAGCCTTCCGCTCCATTGGCCCATCTAGAGGCAGAGAATGCCCGGCTGTCCCGCGAACTCGCGGCGGCGGAAGCGCGCATCGCCGAACTGGAGTTTCGGGCCGAGATCGATGCGCTGACCGACGTGCGCAACCGGCAGGGCTTCGAGCGCGAGCTCAAGCGCTCGCTCGCCTATATCGCGCGCTACGATGCCTCGGCGGTGCTGCTCTATATCGACCTCGACGGCTTCAAGGCGGTCAATGACGGTCATGGCCACACTGCCGGCGACGCGGTGCTGCGGGCGGTTGCCAATACGCTCACCCGTCATGTGCGCGCGTCCGATGTGGTGGCGCGGCTCAGCGGCGACGAATTCGCCGTGCTGATGTGGAACACCGACGTGCACCAGGCCGAGGCGAAAGCGCATGAGCTGGAGCGCTGCATCGCCGAGGTGGATCATCCCGCAGCGAAAGCGGCGAAGCTCGGCGCGTCGGCCGGCGTGGTGCTGCTCACGGCCGACCTGACCGCGTCGCAAATCCTCGACGTTGCCGATCGTGCGATGTATGCGCGCAAGCGCGAGCGCAAGGACGACGACCGCTGAAGTTTTTCGCCGCGGCATTCACGCGGTGAAAGGTTTCTGGATTTCGATGGGTTGCGTGTTCTGCACGCGAACCGTCAGCCGGCTCGCCCGAAATGTCCCGGTCAGGCGATGATGTCGGGCGTCAACTGATCTTCGACGTGGCC
>JBQCFU010000387.1:0-2628 GCA_051958775.1 Pseudolabrys sp. | reverse complement strand
CATCTTCCACGATGCGCGGTGATTTTCTTCCCTCTCCCCTTGCGGGAGAGGGTGCCGAGCGACAGCGAGGCGGGTGAGGGGTATTTCGCCACGGTCTCACAGACCCCTCACCCGGCTCGCGCTTCGCATTCGCTCGGCGCGATCCACCCTCTCCCGCAAGGGGAGAGGTTTTTCGGGCACACGGATGATTGGGAGTCGTGACGGAACGATGCCCTACGGCTTCTCTTTCGCGCGCTCGATCCCTTCCATCACCAGCTTCTGCGCGTCGGCGGGATCAATCCATTCGGCGACCTTCACCCACTTGCCTTTTTCCAGATCCTTGTAGTGCTGGAAGAAGTGCGCGATCTGCTCGCAGATGATCGGCGGCAGGTCGCGATAATCGCGGATGTCGGTGTAGAACGGGTTGAGCTTGTCGACCGGCACGGCGAGGATCTTTTCGTCGCCGCCGGCTTCGTCCTGCATGATCAGCGCGCCGACCGGGCGGCAGCGGATGATCGCGCCGGGCACGACCGGCACCTGGCTCACCACCATGACGTCCATCGGGTCGCCGTCGGTCGACAGCGTCTGCGGAATGAATCCGTAATTGCCCGGATAGAACATCGCGGTGTGCAGGAAGCGGTCGACGTAGAGCGCGCCCGACTTCTTGTCGATTTCGTATTTCACCGGCACGCCGCCGAGCGGAATCTCGATGACGGCGTGAATGTCCTTCGGCGGATTGGGGCCAGCGGTGACGTAGCGGAGATCCATGACAAACTCCGGTGGAAGACAAAGGGGTTGCCGGGCTTGTAATCCGATCTTGTGCTGCGCTGCAACAAGTAACGGTCACGCTGCTGGCAGATCGCGTTCCCACGGCGGTTCGCCACGGAACGCCTCCACCAGAAAATCCACGCAGGCACGCACCTTGGCAGGCGGATGCCGGTCGGCGGGATAGACCGCGAACACGCCGTCGAAGGTGACGGGCGGCTGGTCGAGTTGCACGGCGCGCAGACGTCCGGCGCGCAGATCATCCGCCAGCAGGAAGGTCGGCTGATAAATCAGGCCGAGACCTTCGAGCGCGGCGAGCCGCAGCGCATCGCCGTTGTCGGCGCGCATCCGGCCGGAGATCGGCACGGAAATCTTGCCGTCCTTGCCGAACAGCCAGCGGTCGGCCGACACCGTTGCGCTCAGCGTGTAGCCGAGACAGGAGTGATGACGCAGGTCGTCCACGGTCTTCGGCGTGCCGTGCTCTTTCAGATAGGCGGGTGCGGCGCAGACCAGCAAACGCAGTGGTGCGAGCTTGCGTGCGACCAGCGCGGAATCGCTCATGCGGCCGATGCGGATCGCCAGATCCCAGTGTTCTTCGATGAGATCGACGACGCGGTCGGCAAGACCGAGATCGACGGTGAGTTTCGGATGCTGTGCCGCGAACCGCGGCAGGATCGGCGCGATCTCGCGCATGCCGAAGGCGAGCGGCACATTGAGCCGCAGCCTGCCGCGCGGTTCGACCCGGTCGGCGACCGCGAGCGTCTCGGCTTCCTCGATCTCGGCGAGGATGCGCTCGCTCGATTGCAGGTAACGCTCGCCCGCCTCGGTGAGCCGCAGCCGTCGGGTGGTGCGGTGCAGGAGGGTGACGCCGAGTCGTTCCTCGAGTGCGGCGATGTGCTTGGTCACCATGGTCTGCGACAGGCCCAGCGCCCGCGCGGCGGCGGAAAAGCTGCCGAGCGAGACGACGCGGACGAACACCTGCATTCCGGTGATGCGGTCGAGCATTGGCCTATCTCACACTAATGGTATGAGATGTTATTCGATAATACCGGATTATCAACTGGCGCTTTGGGGGCCATTTTGGCGGCAGTTCAGTTCACCCCGTTTCAGGAGACATGACCATGACCGCCGCCCATCTCGCCGCTGCCCCCGCCGCCAGTTCGCAGCCGCCGTCGATGCGCGCACCGCGCCTTATGCGGCGCTGCTGCTGCGCGTCACCCTCGGCGTACTGTTCTTCGCCCATGCCGGGCTGAAAGTGTTTGTGTTCACGCCGGCCGGCGCCGCGAAATTCTTCGGCAGTCTGGGATTGCCGCCGGAGCTTGCCTATCTCACCATCGCTGCCGAAGTGATCGGCGGTGCCGCGCTGATCCTCGGTGTGTTCACCCGCTGGGTCGCGGTGGCGTTGATCCCGGTCCTGCTCGGCGCCATCGTCACGGTGCACGGCGCAGCCGGCTTCTTCTTCACCAATGCCAACGGCGGGTGGGAATTCCCGGCGTTCTGGGCGGTGGCGCTCGCTGTGCAGGCGTTGCTCGGTGACGGCGCGTTCGCGCTGCGCCGCTCCGGCCGCTGATCGGAAACCGCTTCACCGTTTTTCACCCTGGTTCATTCTTGTTCGTCCTTGGGAGATCATCATGTCCACCACACCCATCGCCCCGATGCGCCATGAGCAGCAGAACCCGAACCCGATCGAACCGGGCACGCGGATCGGCCATGTGCATCTGAAAGTCGCCGATCTCGACCGCGCGCTCGCGTTCTACAACGGCGTGCTCGGCTTCCAGCTGATGCAGCGCTACGGCAACCAGGCCGCGTTCGTCTCCGCCGGTGGCTATCACCACCACATCGGCCTCAACACCTGGGAGAGCAAAGGCGGGCATCCGCCGGCGC
>JBQCFU010000386.1:0-3151 GCA_051958775.1 Pseudolabrys sp. | reverse complement strand
GATCATCTTTCAGGGCGAGCTCGGGGCAAATTCGCACATCGCCTGCCGCGAGGCCTATCCGGACTATGAGCCGATCCCCTGCCCGACCTGCCCATCGTCGTGTAGGCGTAGCGGCGCGCGGCGCTGGAGCGTTTCGTCAAGCTGCCACCGTCGCCGAATGAGCAACGCGAGCGGCTCGAGCAGTTACGCGCGCTCGATGCCGGCATGCGCATCGATATCGTCGTGGTCGACAGCGTGCCACTCGGCGTCGATACCCCGGCCGATCTCGACAAGGCGCGCGCGGCGCTGCAAGTACACCGTCATGGGCATCACCATCACCGCCACTGACGTCTCATTGACTTCACCTGCAGGCTGCGCGACACGACACGCAGTCTGGATGTCATCATGACCAAAACCATCGCATTTCAGGGCGAACTCGGCGCCAATTCGCACATCGCCTGCCAAGAAGCCTACCCGCGCTATAAGGTGCTGCCGTGCCCGACCTTCGAGGACGCGTTCATTGCCGTCCGCTCCGGCCGTGCCGATCTGGCGATGATCCCGATCGACAACACGCTCGCCGGTCGTGTCGCCGACATCCACCATCTGATGCCGGCCTCCGGGCTGCATATCGTCAATGAGTGGTTCCTGCCGGTGCAGCATCAACTGCTCGCCGTGAAGGGTGCCTCGCTCAAGACCCTGAAGACCGTCGAGAGCCATGTCCATGCGCTCGGCCAATGCCGCAAGGTGATCCGTAAGCTCGGCCTGAAATCGGTGGTTGCCGACGACACCGCCGGCTCCGCGCGCGAAGTCTCCGAGGCCAACGACATCACCCGCGCCTCGCTCGCCACCGCGCTCGCCGGCAAGATCTACGGCCTGCGGACGCTGATGCCGAACGTCGCCGACGAACCCGACAACACCACCCGTTTCATCGTGTTGTCGAAGGACGCCAAATGGGCGCCGCGCGGCAAGACGCCGACCGTCACGACGTTCGTGTTCCGGGTGCGCAACGTGCCGGCCGCGCTGTACAAGGCGCTCGGTGGCTTCGCCACCAACGGCGTGAACATGACCAAGCTGGAAAGCTACATGATCAACGGCAGCTTCTCGGCGACGCAGTTCTATGCCGATGTCGACGGCCATCCGAAGGATCGCGCGCTCGCCTTCGCGCTCGAAGAGCTGGCGTTCTTCTCCGCCGAAATGAAGATCCTCGGCGTCTATCCGGCGCATCCGTCCCGCCAGAACGATCGCTGACCCCGCGCGAAAAACGCAGAAAGCGCCGCATGAAATGCGGCGAAAAGGCTACGCCGAAATGCGACGTTGCATCGGCGTCGCGCGGTGTGCTTAAAAACCAGGCTTTTGCTGCACTGCGTCCCTGCCGGGACGGGGACGTTGCGCCGCCTCCGATATTTCGGAGCGGGCTGATCTCCTTGCAGTGTGCTCACTAAAAGGGGGTCACCGATCGTGCTTGACGAGAAGCTGCAACCGATTTTCGACGACTTCTTGCGCCGCAATCCCGGCGAGCTTGAATTCCACCAGGCGGTGCGCGAGGTGCTCGACAGCCTCGGCGCGGTGATCGCCAAGCATCCGCAATACGCGGAGAATGCGCTGATCGAGCGCATCTGCGAGCCGGAGCGGCAGATCATCTTCCGCGTGCCGTGGATCGACGACGCCGGCAAGGTGCAGATCAATCGCGGCTTCCGCGTCCAGTTCAACTCGGCGCTTGGCCCGTTCAAGGGCGGTCTGCGCTTCCACCCGAGCGTGCTGGTCGGCACCATCAAATTCCTCGGCTTCGAGCAGACCTTCAAGAACGCGCTCACCGGCATGCCGATCGGCGGCGGCAAGGGCGGCTCCGATTTCGATCCGAAGGGCCGCTCCGAAGCGGAAGTGATGCGCTACTGCCAGTCGTTCATGACCGAACTGGCGCGCCATCTCGGCGAATACACCGACGTGCCGGCCGGCGACATCGGCGTCGGTCAGCGCGAGATCGGCTACATGTTCGGCCAGTACAAGCGCATGACCAACCGCTACGAATCCGGCGTGCTGACCGGCAAGGGTCTCACCTGGGGCGGCTCACGCGTGCGCACCGAAGCGACCGGCTACGGCGCTGTCTACTTCGTGCAGCGCATGCTGCAGCGGCGCGGCGAGGATTTCGCCGGCCGCAAGGTCGTCGTCTCCGGCGCCGGCAATGTCGCGATCTACACGATCGAGAAGGCGCAGGAGCTCGGCGGCAAGGTGATCGCCTGCTCCGATTCCAACGGCTATGTGGTGGATGAAAGCGGCATCGATCTCGCTGTGTTGCGCGAGATCAAGGAGCGCAAGCGCGGCCGCGTTTCCGACTACGCCAAGGCGCGCGGCAAGGGCGCGACCTTCGTCCAGGGCGGCAGTGTCTGGGATGTGCCGACCGACATCGCCATGCCGTCGGCGACGCAGAACGAACTGAACGGCGAGGACGCGCGCAGGCTGGTGAAGAACGGCGTGCGCGCCGTCGGCGAAGGCGCGAACATGCCGTGCATGCCGGAAGCGGTGCGCGTGTTCGCTGACGCCAAGGTGCTGTTCGGTCCCGGCAAGGCAACCAATGCCGGCGGCGTCGCCACCAGCGCGTTGGAAATGCAGCAGAACGCCTCGCGCGATTCCTGGACCTTCGAGGAAACCGAGGAACGGCTCGCGACGATCATGCACAACATCCATGATCTGTGCGCGCAGACCGCGGAGGAATATGGCGAGCCGGGCAACTATGTGCTCGGTGCCAATATCTCCGGCTTCATCCGCGTCGCCGACGCCATGCGCGCGCTCGGCGTGGTGTAAGCGGAACGCTCACCTTCCCTCTCCCGCTTGCGGGAGAGGATTTCCTCGTCTTGCCTTCGCAAAAACCAAAAACATCATGGCCGGGACAAGCCCGGGCATGATGTTGAAAGACTTGTGCGGAGAACCCCTCTCTCGCGAGGAGTTTCAGCGCTACCGAATCCGTTCGAGGATGCTGACGTAGTTGGCGACCGCGGCGCCGCCCATATTGAACACGCCGCCGATCGTTGCCTTCGGCATCTGGATGCCTTCGGGCGCCACGCCGGCAAGCTGCATCGCGGTCAGCGCGTGCATCGACACGCCGGTCGCGCCGATCGGATGGCCCTTGGCCTTCAACCCGCCGGATGGATTGATCGGCAGACGACCGTCCTTC
>JBQCFU010000385.1:0-9920 GCA_051958775.1 Pseudolabrys sp. | reverse complement strand
GCTCATGGAACCGCGCCTTCCTGGCTTGGGTCGAAATTCGACGTCTCTATCAAATAGAAAATCTTGAGCTATTGAAATACTACTGTTGACGGGACAGTCGGGCAAGTGTCGAGCAAGTCAAACGGGCTGCTTTATCTTACTGAATGCAGTCAAGACACGCAGATCAGCCATTCTTTTCAAGATGCTCGCGCAGTTCGGCGATGGACGCGAACCGGACCGTGCCCTGCGGTAGCTCCGCTTCGATCGACCCGTCGACATAGAGCGTGTAGCCCATGCCATCGACGACGCCCGATTTCAGGATCGGCGCGGAGCGCGACTCAGGACCGGTCTCAAAGCCCGATCCCGGCCGCGGTTCGACGGGCGGCGGAGATTTGATACGGCGGATGAATTCGGGCGCCTCCGCGCGCGGTTCTTCAGCCGGCGGCGACACCGGACGTGCATCGCGGTCCCAGATCGAATCAAAACCTTCTTGCGGAGCGGACTCGGCGCGCGCCTCGTTCGCCTCGTGCCACGCAGCCTCGCGACGCTCCTGCAGCGCCTGATCGGTCTCGATGGTGGCCTCGGTGCGCAATTCGGCGTCGAGCGCGGGTTCGCTCGACAAGGCCGGCTCACTCCGCAATGGCTCCGGCACGATCTCTTCCAGCGGCGGCGGAATGATCGGCGCCGGGCGCTCGTCTTCCATAGCCGGAGCAAACGGAGCACCGGCTGCTTCGAACGGCGGCGGGAACACGGCCGACTCGAGCTTGCCATCCGCCTTCTTGCTGTCTCCGTCTGCGCCCGCAAGCTTTGGCCGGGTCGGGAACGTGACACGTCCGGGCGCATTCGACGCGCCCGCGGGCCGCGCCACCTGCGCCAGCGGAGCCGGCAGATCTGCGCGCGTGGCAACCGCGCCTGGTCCCATCGGCCGCGATGCCAGTCCGTCGGCGATCTCGCGCAACTGACGGACTGCAACACCGATTGCAATGATGAGCACGCCGCCGACGGCGGCGGTCGTGCCGGACAGAATCATGGTGTTGCCGAGGCTGAATTCCTTGATCGGCATCCCATAGGCAATCGCCGCGACGCCGGCACAGGCGCTCAACGCACCCAGGATCATCAGCAGAATAGCCATGTCGTAACCGACCTCTTACGGTAAAGCCCGGAAATGCCGCGGTGCAATACCGCCTTCCGCAATAATAGTGGCGTCCAGCGCAGAACTCCGCAAGAAATAAAGTGACTTTACCTGTGGTCTGAATTGGCGGCTGACCGTCTTTTGCCGGATTCGGACCGTTGATAACTGACGATCCGCCTCACCTCTGAGCAACTAAGCCCCCTGCACTAGCTGGTTGTGACAAAAATTCCGTGCGCCGGAGCGTTGCCCCGCGCCGCGCCAGGGCCTAACTACAGTTCCTGACGTGAGACCAAACCGCCGGGCCGCGCGTTATTTGCAAAAGGCGTAGCCCGGTTGTCTGCGCGCATCGTTATTTTTTGATCCACCAGGAGGTTATCGATGACATTCAAGCTGCCGGATTTGCCCTACGCCCACGATGCGCTCGCGCCGTATATGTCTCGCGAAACGCTCGAATATCATCACGACAAGCACCACAAGGCCTATGTCGACAACGGCAACAAGCTGCTCGAAGGCAGCGGCCTTGAGGGCAAGCCGCTCGAAGAGATCGTCAAGGCTTCGTTCGGCAAGAACGCCGGCCTCTTCAACAATGCGGGCCAGCACTACAACCATCTGCACTTCTGGAAGTGGATGAAGCCGAACGGCGGCGGCAACAAGGTGCCGGGCAATCTCCTCAAGAAGATCGACAGCGACCTCGGCGGTCTCGCCAAGGCCAAGGAAGATTTCGTCCAGGCCGGCGTCACCCAGTTCGGTTCGGGCTGGAGCTGGATCGCCGTCAAGGACGGCAAGCTCGCGATCATGAAGACCGCCAACGGCGAGAGCCCGCTGGTGCACGGCGCCAAGCCGATCCTCGGCTGCGACGTGTGGGAGCATTCCTACTACATCGATTACCGCAACCGCCGGCCGGACTACCTCAAGGCGTTCGTCGACCACCTCGTCAACTGGGACTACGTGGCCGAGATGTACGAAGCGGCCGCCAAGTAAGGGCCGTGACGTAGTTGTTGCGACAATCGAACAACGACACAACGGGGCCTTCGGGCCCCGTTTTTGTTGGCGCGGTTTTGACGCCGTTCGGCCCGCTTTCGTTCATGCGCCGTACAGGCATACCAGCTAGGGTGCCCGGCGAATGAATAACGCGCGATGATGATGCGAGCCGGACCATCGTCTTCCGCGGGACCCGCCAGCATCTGGGCGGCCCGTCCCGTTTTCGATCGCCTCGCGCTCGCGCTGCTGGCAGTGCTGGTGATCGCGGCGGCCGCGACCTTTCGCGACTACGGTCTCGGCTGGGACGACTACACCCATTCTCAGTATGGCGACCTGCTGCTGTCGCTCTACGGTTCCGGCTTCCGCGACCAGCGTGCGCTCTCCTTCGTCAATCTCTACATGTATGGCGGCGGCTTCGACATGCTGGCCGCGCTTGCCGCCAAGATCCTGCCGTTCGACCTGTTCGAGACGCGTCGGCTGATCGGCGCGCTGATCGGCATTGCCGGCATCGCCGCGACGTGGCGGCTGGGACGGCGGCTCGGCGGTCCCGCGGCCGGGTTCCTCGCCGCGCTGCTGCTCGCCACGGTGCCGCTGTTCTACGGGCACATGTTCATGAACCCGAAGGACGCCCCCTTCGCCGTCGCCATGGCATTCTTGCTGCTCGCGCTGGTGCATGCGCTCGAGCATTATCCGGAGCCGCCGCGCGCGGTGGTGGTCTGCGTCGGCCTCGCGCTCGGGCTCGCGACCGGCACACGCATCCTCGCGCTGATCGGCGCACTCTACATGCTGCCGGCGATGCTGCTCCTGCTGCTCGACGATGCGCGCACGCGCAGTTGGAAGGAGGCCTGGAAGCGACTCGGCCGCTTCGTGCTGCTGATGCTGCCGCTGCTGCCAATCGCCTGTGTGGTGATGGGGCGTCTCTGGCCATGGGCGGTGCTTGATCCGCTCAATCCGCTGCTCGCGGTCGAATACTTCGCGCATTTCTTCGAGAAGCCCTGGAAAGAGCTGTACGAAGGCACGCTCGTCTCGGTGCCGGACATGCCGGCGACCTATCTGCCGAAGCTGTTCTCGCTGAAGCTGCCGGAGATCGTCCTGCTGACCGGCACGATCGGACTGATCGGCACCGTCGTCGTCGCGATCCGCCACGACCTGTCAGCGCGCCGGCGTGCCGCGCTGCTGATGGTCGCCGGCGCAGCGCTCATTCCCGTCCTCTATGCGATGATCTCACGGCCGGCGCTCTACAATGGCGTGCGCCACTTCACTTTCATCCTGCCGCCGATCGCCGCGATCGCCGCGGTCGGCGCCGTATGGATGCTGACCTGGCTGCGCACGCGCCACATCGCCGCCTTCGCGGCCGGCGCCGTGCTGATCGCCATCGGCATCGGCAGTTCGATCGCCGATATGGTGCGGCTGCATCCCTATCAATATGCGCATTTCAACTGGCTGGCCGGCGGCGTGCGCGGCGCCGACCTCAACTACATGCTCGATTATTGGGGTCTCGCCTTCAAACAGGCGACCGACGATCTGCGCGCGCATCTCAAACAGGCCGGCGAGAAACCGCCGGCGCGCGGCTACTGGATCGTCGCCGTGTGCGGGCCGCAGCGCGTCGCGCAGGTCGAGCTCGGTCCCAAATTCCAGACCACCGCCGATCCCCGCCGCGCCGATTTCGCTCTGACGCTCGGCGAGTTCTATTGCCGCAATCTCAATGCGCCGGTGATCGCCAAAGTGGTACGCGACGACGTGACCTTCGCCACCGTCTACGACATCCGCGGCCGTACAGTCGGTGACCTGCTGACCATGCCGCCGCCGTGAGGCGGCGGCACTTCCTGCCGTCAGACGACTTAAGCCGACAGCGCCGCGAGAATCCGGGCCCAGGAGCGGATGCCCTTGTGGAAACATTTGAGGTCGAACTTCTCGTTCGGCGAATGCACCCGGTCATCGTCGAGCGCGAAGCCGACCAGCAGTGAATCCATGCCGAGCACGCTCTTGAAGTCGCCGACGATCGGGATCGAGCCGCCTGCGCCGATCGTCACCGCCTTGTGGCCCCACTCGTCCGCCAGCGCCGTGCGCGCCTTGTTCAGTGCCGGATTGTCATAGGAAAGCTGGATCGCCGGCGAGAGCCCGTGATTGCCGAATGCGACGCTGCAATCGGCCGGTATCTTGCTGCGGACGAAGGCGCGGAAACTGTCGCGGATCTTTTGCGGATCCTGGTGTCCCACCAGGCGGAACGACACCTTGGCCGAGGCCTGACCCGGGATCACCGTCTTCGCGCCCTCGCCGGTATAGCCGCCGATGATACCATTGAATTCCGCAGTCGGCCGCGTCGTCACCTGCTCGATCAGCATGCGCCCGGCTTCGCCCGACGAATGCTTGAGCCCGAGCGGACCGAGGAACGTCTCTTCGGTCATGTTGAGCGATTTCAGATCGGCGGCGATGTCGGCCGGCAGTTCATCGACACCGTCATAGAACCCCGGCAGCGTCACCCTCCCCTTGTCGTCGTGCATCGCGGCCAGGATATGCGTCAGGACGCGGATCGGGTTTTGCGCCGCACCACCGAACACGCCGGAATGCAGATCGCGATCCGCCGCCGTGATCGTCACATCTTCATAGACAAGACCGCGCAGCGAGGTCGTCACCGATGGCGTCTTCTGGTCCCACATCGCGGTATCGCACACCAGCGCGAGATCAAGTTTGAACTCGTCGGCATTGTCACGCACGAAACCATAAAGGTGCTTCGAACCGCACTCCTCCTCGCCCTCGATCATGGTCGTGATCGAGACCGGCAACGAACCGGTGACATGCTTGAACGCGCGGCAAGCCTCGATGAAGGTCATCGCCTGACCCTTGTCGTCACAGGCGCCACGCGCGACGATGATCTTGCGGCCATCCGGCAAAGTATCGATACGCGGCTCAAACGGCGGCGTTTTCCAGAGGTCGAGCGGATCGACCGGTTGCACGTCATAATGCCCGTAAAACAGCACATTTGGGGCCTTGTCCGAACCGGCCTTGACCTTGCCGACGACCACCGGGTGCCCTTCGGTCGGCCGAACTTCGGTGGAGAAACCGATGCTCCGCAAATCGGTTGCGACGTGTTCGGCAGCCTTCCGGCAATCGTCCTTGTAGGCGGGATCGGTCGAGATCGACGCGATGCGCAGAAGCGAGAATAATCGCTCGATGCTGTTGTCGATATCGGCGTCGATCTGGTTCAACACCGCGTCAAGCGTGCTCATCAGTCGTCTCCTTGCAATGCGTGGGCAAACTAACAACAGGCTTTGCATCTGAAAAGCGTCGTAAACGACACCGGACGCTCTATCAGCTTCGACTGCAAAACACTTGTGTTCGGTTGCAGCGGCGTTCAATATGATCGGCCTTACGGGGGCGATGAGGGTGATGAACGATCTGGTTGCACGTCTGGCGGCGACTGCCGGCACCGACACAGCCACCGCAACCAAAGCTCTCGCCATCGTCACCGGTTTTCTCTCGGCGGAAGCACCTGATGCATCGCGCGCTCTGTTCGCGCGACTGCCTGGCGCGGACGCTTTCCTGCAAGCGCACCAGCACGATAGCGCCGGCGGTTTCGCCTCCGGCGGCTTGATGGGTGTCGCAACACGGCTGATGGGCGCAGGTCTTGGCATGGGCCAGATCGAAGCGTTCGGCCGCGAATTCTTTCAGTACGCGCGCACGACCGCCGGTGACGAAGCCGTCGGTGAGGTCGCAGCCGCGATCCCCGCATTGAAACAACTCATTTGAATGGATGCCCGTCCGGGCAGCACGTCGTCCATGTCGTATCCCATTGCCGATATCGAAGGCCTGGAACCGGAAGCTGCCGCGACACTTAAGTCCGCAGGAATCCGCACCACCGGCAAACTGCTCGAACTCGCCAAGGACACCAAAGGCCGCAAAGCGCTCGCTGCCCGCACCGGTCTCCCCGAGCGCAAGCTGCTGGCGCTTGCCAACGCCGCCGACCGCCTGCGTATCCACGGGCTCGGCAGGGACTATGCCGCCCTGCTGCAGGCCGCCGGGGTCGAGACCGTGCGGGAGCTTGGCTACCGCAACCCGCATCGGCTGGCGCAGGCCATGGCCACAGCCAATGCGCAGCGCAAGCTTGTGCGTCAGCTCCCCTCGGACCACCAGATCGTGCGCTGGATCGATACGGCGCGAACGCTGCCGCCCAAGATCAGCTATTGAGCGGCTGTCGAGACACCCGGCACGCGCTTGACACTCTTCCGGCCAGCCCGCAAAGCGTCGGCATGACCGCCGCCCCCACTCCTGCCATGCCCACCGCAGCCAGCGATCGCCCGCCAGTGCTGTCGGCGCTGCTGGGGCTCGGCCGGCCGGCGATCATGGGCATCCTTAACATCACACCGGACTCGTTCTCCGACGGCGGGCAGTTCTTCACGCCGGAACACGCACGCGCGCAGGCCGAACGCATTGTCGGCGAGGGTGCTGACATTCTCGATATCGGCGCGGAATCGACCCGCCCCTACGGCGGCCAGAAACCGGTTTCCGCCGACGACGAGCTCGAGCGCCTCGCGCCGGTGCTGCCGGCCGCAGTGTCGCTCGGCATTCCGGTGTCGATCGATACCATCAAGGCCAAGGTCGCCGTCTGGGCGCTGGGGCAAGGCGTGACCATCCTCAACGATGTCTGGGGCCTGCAGCGCGATCCAGACATGGCACGGGTCGCGGCCGAGCACGGCGCGCCGATCATCGTCATGCACAATCGCGATAAGGCCGATCCGTCGATCGACATTGTCGCGGACGTCATCGCCTTTTTCGAACGGTCGCTGGAGATCGCAGACCGTGCCGGCATCAAGCGGAGCGCGATCGTGCTCGATCCGGGCATCGGCTTCGGCAAGACGCCGGAGCAAAGCATGATCTGCATCGCACGGCTGTCGACGTTCAAGTGCTTCGGCCTGCCGATCCTGCTCGGCGCCTCGCGCAAGCGTTTTATCGCCAGCGTCGTGCCGAGCGAGCCGCAGGAACGCCTGCCCGGCTCGCTGGCTGCACACCTTATGGGGGTCGCCCACGGCGCCGCCATCATCCGCGCCCATGATGTGCGCGAAACCGTCCAGGCGTTGCGGATCGACGCCGCGTTGCGGAGCCTGCAATGAGCGACACGATTTTCATCAAGGGTCTGGCGCTACACGCTTTCCACGGCGTGATGGCCTATGAGGGCAAGGTCGGGCAAGGTTTCAACATCGACATGACGCTGACCATCGATCTCGCTGCTTCCGCGAAGTCGGACAAGGTCAAGGACACCGTGTCCTACGATCAGGTGGTCGCGGTCGCGACCGAGGCGTTCCTCGGCAAACGGTTCAAGCTGATCGAAGCCGCCGGCGGCGCCATTGCCGATGCGGTGCTGGCGCGCTTCCCGCGCGTGTCGGCGATCGAGGTGACGATCCACAAGCCGCATGCGCCGATCGCCGCGATCTTCGCCGATGTCGGCGTGACGCTGCGCCGCGCGCGCCGCTGAGACCATCGCCATGAGCGAGGCGCTGCTCGCGCTCGGCGGCAATGTCGGCGATAGCCGCACTATTCTCGACCGGGCGGTGGCGATGCTGTGCGATGGCACAACCATCAAGCTCCTCGCCCGCTCGTCGGATTATCGCACGCCGCCCTGGGGCGACATCGACCAGGGTCCGTTCGTCAATCTCTGTATCGCCGTCGAGACGACCCTCGCGCCGCCGGCGCTGCTCGCCCGGGCGCATGCGGTCGAGCGTGCGCTCGGCCGCGACCGCACGCAGGAGCGCCGCTGGGGTCCCCGCACTGCCGACATCGACATCATCGCCTACGACGGCCTGACGCTGGACACACCCCAGCTGACGCTCCCGCATCCGCGCCTGTTCGAACGGGCCTTCGTACTGGTGCCGCTGGCGGAAATCGTCCCGGATCGGGTCATCGCCGGACGACGGATCGGGGATGCCGTTAAAACCATCGGAACGGGCGATATCGACCGACTTTTGCCGCGTTGAATCGCTGCAAAAAGCCCGGTAAGCCAATTGGGCATGACCGATCAGCCCGATAAGCTGGCGCTGGCCAGCGAGTTTCCCGCCACGTCGGCCGCGCAATGGCGCGCGCTGGTGGATGCTGCGCTCAAGGGCGCGAATTTCGACAAGCGGCTCGTCAGCCGCACCTACGACGACATCCGCATCGAGCCGCTTTATCCGCGCGCGCAAGGCGCCGTGGTGCCGGGCCGCGCGGCAAGCGCGCCATGGACGATCCTGCAGCGGGTCGATCACCCCGATCCGGCCGCCGCCAATGCCGAGGCTCTGCACGATCTCGAAAATGGCGCGACCGGCCTGCTGCTGGTCACGGCCGGTTCGGTCGGCGGCCACGGCTACGGCCTCGACGGTTCGCAGGCGGCGCTGTCGCGCGCGCTCGACGGCGTCTACCTCGACGCCGGCGTCACGATCGAAACCGATCTCAGCACGCAGACGAAAGACGCAGGCGTCAACCTTGCCGCCGTTGTGAAGGCTCGCGGCGTCGCGCCGGGTTCGACCGACATCCGCTTCGCGCATGATCCGCTCGGCCTGATGGCGCGCGCCGGCATTGCGCCGCGCCCGTGGGCGGAGACCACCACGCTACTCGGCGGCATGATCGATCAGCTCGCGTCGCAAGGCTTCAAAGGACCGTTCGTCGTTGCCGACGGGCGCGCGGTGCACGACGCCGGCGGTTCGGAAGCGCAGGAACTTGCTTTCGTGCTCGGCAATGCGGTCGCCTATCTGCGGCTGTTTGCCGATCGCGGCGTTGCGCTCGATCAGGCGCGGCGGATGATCTTCTTCCGGCTGTCCGCCGATGCCGACGAATTTCTCACCATCGCCAAATTCCGCGCGCTGCGGAAACTGTGGGCGCGTGTGGAAACCGCCTGCGGTCTGACGCCGGAGACGGTGACCGTCACCGCCGAAACCGCGTGGCGGATGATGACCGCGCGCGATCCTTACGTGAACATGCTGCGCGCCACCATCGCCGTCACCGCCGCCGCGCTCGGCGGCGCCAATGCGATCAGCGTGCTGCCGTTCACCGCCGCGCTCGGCCTGCCCGACCGGTTCGCGCGCCGTGTCGCCCGCAACACGCAACTCATCCTGCTCGAGGAATCGAACCTCGCCCGCGTCACCGATCCCGCCGCCGGCGCCGGCGGTCTGGAAACACTGACCGATGCGTTGTGCCGATCGGCATGGACTCTGTTTCAGGAGATCGAGGCCAAGGGCGGCGCACCGGAAGCGCTCGTCACCGGCTTCTTGCAGGACAAGATCGCCGCGACCCGCGCCGCGCGCGACGCTGCCGTCGCCAAGCGCAAGGATCCGCTCACCGGCGCCAGCGAATTTCCGCATCTCGACGAAGCCGCAGTCAAAGTGCTCGACGTGCCGCGCGTGACACTCTCCGCGCCTGCTCCGACGTTCACAGGTCTTCCCGCCGCGCGGCTGTCCGAACCGTTTGAAAAACTGCGCGACGCCACCGATGCGACGCTGGCGAAAACCGGCGCCCGGCCGAAAGTATTCCTCGCCAATCTCGGCAAGCCGTCGGACTTCACCGGCCGCACCACCTTCGCCAAGAATTTCTATGAGGCCGGCGGCATCGAGGCGATAGGCAATGACGGTTTCAAAACGCGCGACGATATGATCGCCGAGTTCAAGAAATCCGGCGCGCACCTCGCCTGCCTGTGTTCCTCCGACGACGTTTACGGTCGCGAGGCGGTGGATGCGGCCAAGGCTCTCGCCGCCGCCGGCGCCACGGTCCACCTCGCCGGCCGCCCCGGCGAGAACGAGGCCACCTGGCGCACCGCGGGGATCGACACCTATATCTATGCAGGCGCCGACGTGCTGGCGAC
>JBQCFU010000384.1:0-4780 GCA_051958775.1 Pseudolabrys sp. | reverse complement strand
TCTCGTCGAGCTCCTTCATGCGCTCGCCACCGCGCGAAAAGATCCACTATTCGGTGCCGATCGGCCAGGGTTGCACCTCGTTGCCAAGGCTTCGCCAGCCTATCTGACGCATGGCGTGTCCCAACACCCGCAAGACTCAATCCGCCACATCTGCATCAACATGCGCCACGAGACAGCCGGCGGCTTTATGCTTGAGAGTTCCAAAAAGGACGGACAAGCGCTCCGCGTCCGCGCGAGCAGCAATTAACCTTCAATAACTCATGCCATGATCGACGCGGCGGTCAGCGGCTACGGCGTCGCCTCATGTGCCCGAGGGATATGTCGCCCGGCAGATCGCGTCGGAAGCGCCGGCCCAGCTTTCGATGAAAACGGAAGAACAGGCAATCCCGAAAAAGTAACAAGGGGTCTACCTGTATTTTTGTTCGATTGTCGGATGCTGAAAAGCCCCGAATTTTGCCAGCGGAAGCAGTTCTGGGCACGTTGATCATCCGACACAAGGACTTGCTCTACCGCGGCACCCGCACTCCGCAGGAAATCGAGCAGGTTCACCCGCATCTGAGTATTCGGGCTTTATCAATCCGGTCCTAACCAACGGCTTGGCTGCCGATTACGTGACGTTGGTCTGCAGCCACCGCGCTAGGACCGAGGTCCCGGCCAGGAAATCGTCAATTTCCATATGCTCGTCGGGGTTATGGCTTCCGTTCTCGTTGCGCACAAAGATCATTCCGATCGGAACGCCGGCCTGGGCGAATGCCGCCGCATCGTGCGATGCCGGGCTGACGATGCGGTCGAACGGAATTGCAAGCCTTGCGGCTTCATTGGCGAACCCGCTGATGATCTCCGCGCAGCAGACGCCGATCGGAGCCTCGGCGCGATTCCCGAAATCGATCTCAACAGCGCGCCGCGCCTCGACCTCATGGACGATGCGGAGAAAGTCGTCCTCCAGCTTCGCGAGAACTACGGGATCATAGGCACGGACGTCCAGACTGAGCTCGAGTTCGCCCGGCACGATCGTCAGGCCGTGCACGGCAGGGTTGGTATGGAAGCGGCCGAGGGTGATCGCCATTGGGTTGCCTTGCGCATCATGCGCGGCCCAAAGCCGATCAAGCTCCATGGCCAAATCGGAGCCGGCAATCACCGAATCCTGCCGGAAACGACGCGGCGTTCCGACATGATCGTGACGGCCGCGAATACGGATATAGGGATACCGGAAATTGCCCGGCACATGCGTGCCGATACCGATCGGCTTGCCGTTTTCCAGCAGTGTCGGCGCCTGCTCGATATGAAGTTCGAGGAATGCCCGAATTTTCTTCGGGTCGAGTGATGCATCTTTCCGGCGAATGGCGTCTGGATCGCCTCCGCACGCCGCCAAGTGCTCGGCCAACGAACGGCCCGTATCAAACCGCGGCGCCTCAAGCGCGCCATCAGGCAACAGACCGAGCGCTGACCGGCTGCCGATATACGACACTTGAAACCAGATACTTTCTTCAGCGCGAATACCCATCACGGTGATGTCGCAGGCCGGCTGGATACCCATATCCTTGAGTGCCGACACGGCAATCAGACCGGCCAGCACACCGGCGGCACCATCGAAATTGCCGCCGTTCGGTACGCTGTCGAGATGCGAGCCGATGACGATCTTTGCGGCGCTGCGATCGCGGCCCGGAAGCGTCATGTAAGAGTTGGCCGCCGCGTCATGGCGAATTTCCAAGCCGAGTTTCTTGGCGTAACCAATGGCGACCTTGTGCCCATGGTTCTCGCCCGGCCCGTAGGTATCGCGTGTAATGCCCTGCCCGCGCACGCGACCATCGGCAAGCTCTGCAAAGAGCGCTTCAGCAGCCGGTTTATGCTCGTCGATTTTATTCTTGATCGTGGTGGCAGCGAGCAAGGTCATAAACGGGTCCAACACTACGTTTCCGACCTACATCTAGCCTCGCCACCCCTCACCCCATAATCAGATCACACCAGCCAGAATAAGCGCAGATTATAGGAAGGCATCCGGGAACACGGCCCCACCTATACTGCACCCGACGACGCAAAAAAGAGCGGCAAAAGCGGATGCTTGCCGCCCTCTCACGGGATCAGCGCCACCCGAAGGCAGAGCGGCTATGTCATTCCTGCAGGGGTCTCACCTGCAGCGAGCCTGCTGTCCTGACCGCTCGAACGGATCATGGACGCGGGATCCAGCAACTGATCGAGCGTCGCCTTATCCAGTCCGTTTCCGAGCGCAACCTCACGAACCGGCTTGCGCTTGCGGAGAGCTTCCTTGGCCACCGAAGCCGCCTTGTCATACCCGATGGCGGGAACGAGCGCCGTCGCCAGTCCGATACTGGCGTGGACCAGTTCATGGCAGCGCTCTTCGTTGATAGCGATCCCGGTGACGCAGCTTGCGGTCAACAGTTCCGACGCGCGCGCCAGCAATCCGACCGATGTCAGAACATTCGCAATAATCACGGGGAGAAATGCGTTCAACTGCAACTGCCCCGCTTCCGCCGCCATGGTGATCGTCACGTCGTTTCCGATGACCTGGAAGCACACCTGATTGACAGCTTCGGGGATCACTGGGTTGACCTTGCCCGGCATGATCGACGAGCCAGGCTGCAACGGCGGCAGGGCAATCTCGCCGAAACCACCTCGCGGACCACTGCACAGCAATCTCAGATCATTGGCGACTTTCGACAGCGTCACCGCCATACGCCGCAGCGCCGCGGAGAACGTGACGAAATCACCCGTCCCCCAGCTTGCCGCCAGCAGATCTTTCGACTGATGCAACTCGATGCCACTAAGACGGCTCAGCTCATCGAGAGCGTGACGGGCATAGTGAGCGCTTGCGTTCAGTCCCGTGCCGACCGCCGTGCCACCGAGGTTCATCCGCGCGAAGAGCTGCGCCGCCTCGATGATCCTCGTCCGATCGTCACGCAGCGCAGCAGCAAAGGCGCCGAATTCCTGACCGGCGTAGATCGGAACGGCATCCTGGAGCTGGGTCCGCCCCAGCTTGACGATGTGCGAGAATTCGCGCGCTTTCGCTTCGAAGGCGTCGATCAGCGCATCGAGGCCCAGCACAACCGATCCGCTGCTCAGCAGCAGCGCAAGGCGCGCCGCGGTCGGATAGGCATCATTGGTCGATTGCGACATATTGACGTCGTCGACCGGATGCATCAGCGCGTAGTCGCCCGGATTCCCACCGAGATAATGGATCGCGCGATTGGCGATCACTTCGTTGACATTCATGTTTGTGGAGGTGCCGGCACCGCCCTGCAGAACATCGACGATGAAATTATCGTTGAGATCCTCTTCCATCAGATCGTCGCAGGCGCGGGTGATGGCGCGGAATTTCTCGCCAGACAGCGCACCGAGCTTGTTGTTGGAAAATGCCGCGGCCTTCTTCACCATCAGAAAAGACCGGATGAATGTCGGAAACGCACAAATCGAGATTCCAGATAACTGAAAATTCTCCGATGCTCTGAGCGTCTGAATCCCATATAGAGCACCGGCCGGAATCTGGCGCTCGCCCAGAAAATCGCATTCCGTACGGTAAGCGCGAGAAGCGCTTTCAGTCATGTCTTCCTCTTGCGGTGATGGAAAAATTAGCGCGGCGTCGATGAGGCAATTTGAACAAAGCGTCGAGCCAGCCGTGACAGCGGCCGATCAACAAGCGTCATGATCGACGCGACAACGACAATCGCCGGCTCGAACGGCACCAGAACGACGCCACGCTTCTGCCACTGCGCGCCGGAAAACTCGTCGACGATGGCGACGCCGATGCCGTTCGACACCAGCGCGCAGGCGATCACGCCCTGCAGAACCGAAATGTTCGGGGCATACGGAACGCTGCGTTCATGAACCGCGCGCGCGACGGCCGCACCGAGCCGACTCACCGGCTCCGAGCCGATGATGGTCGTTCCAGTAAGATCTTCAGGCCCGAGAACAGGTTTCTGCGCCAGCGTATGATCCAGCGGCACGGCGCAGACCATACGCCCTTCAGCAATGGTCTGAATTTCGAGGGATGGACGCGGCGGCGGTTCAAGGGCAATACCGAGATCGGCAAAGCCGCTTTCGACCGCTTCAACCACGCCATCCAGATGCTGCACGTCGTAATAGATGTGGACGTTGTCGCGGTCCTTGGAAAACTGCTTGATCACGCGTGGCAGGAAACTGTCCCCAAGCGGTCGGGTCGCCAGGATGCGCAGATGACCGCGTTTCGTATCGCGCAGATCAGACAACCGCCGGCGCAAGCCGTTCGCCATCGTCTGCAATGGCTGCGCATCCTGATATACGGCCTTTCCTTCAAGCGTCGGCAGCAGCCGGTTGCCGACGCGGTTGAACAGCGTAAAGCCGAGATTGTCTTCGAGATGCTTGATGGCGTTACTGACCGCCGGCTGGGACAGCCCCAGTTCATAGGCGGCCGCGACCGTCGTCCTCGAGCGCATGACGGCGCAGAATATTTCAAGCTGTCTCATATTCATGGTGGGACCAGCCGCGTTTCCTGTGCCGTCATGCAACCACGCTAGACGGCCGTTCTTTTCTCCATCAAACCGGAAGCCGCGCGATCCTGGCGGAGGAACATGCCCGAACCCGGCTTGGCCTTGAGCGCATTGTCCTCGACGATGACCTCACCACGACGCACCACGGTTCGCGGCCAGCCCCGAATTGTCCGGCCGACAGAGGGACTGTAACCCGTCCGATCGACAACCGCCTCATCGGTCACGGTCTTTTCCATTGCCGCGTCCCAGATCACCAGATCAGCGTCGGCGCCGATGGCGATTGATCCCTTGCGCGG
>JBQCFU010000383.1:0-6893 GCA_051958775.1 Pseudolabrys sp. | reverse complement strand
ATAATCGCTAACGGAGTACACATCATGGGACGGATTCTCACCGCGCGCGACGTCGAATGCGCCGTGAAGGGCGGCTCGGTTTTCGCAGCCGGCGGTGGCGGCTGGGCCGACCATGGCCGCATGCTGGGCGCGGCGGCGGTGAATGCCGGACAGCCGGAACTGGTGTCCATGGAAGACGTCCCCGACGATGCCTGGATCGCGACGGCGGCGGCGATCGGTGCGCCGGCCAGCACGACCGAATGGCAGATGCTCGGTGTCGATTACGTCAACGCCGTAAAGCTGGTGCAGAAGGAACTGGGCGCACCGATCTACGGCCTGATCATCGGCCAGAACGGCAAGTCGAGCACCATGAATGCGTGGCTGCCGTCGGCGATCCTTGGCACCAAGGTCATCGATGCGGTCGGCGACATCCGCGCGCACCCGACCGGCGACATGGGCTCGATCGGTCTCGCCAACTCGCCGGAACCGATGATCCAGTCGGCGGTCGGCGGCAATCGCAGCAAGAACGCTTATATCGAACTCGTCGTGCGCGGCGCGACAGGGAAGATTTCGCCGATCCTGCGCACGGCGTCGGATATGTCGGGCGGCTTCATCGCCTCGTGCCGCAATCCGGTGCGTGCATCTTATGTGAAGAAACACGCCGCGCTCGGCGGCATTTCCATCGCGCTGGCGCTCGGCGAGGCCATCCTCCAGGCCGAGCTGAAAGGCGGCGCGGCGGTGATCGACGCGATCTGCCGTGAGACCAAGGGCGAGATCATCGGGCAGGGCAAGATCACCAAGAAGGCCGTGACCTATACCAACGAGGCGTTCGATATCGGTACCATCGCCGTCGGCAAGGGCGTCAATGCGGTGACGCTGCATGTGATGAACGAATATATGGCGGTCGATGATGCGCAGGGTGCGCGGATCGCCGGTTTCCCCGATGTCATCACCACGCTCGACCGCAACGGCGCGCCGATGAGTGTCGGCGAATTGCGCGAAGGCGACGAGGTTCTGGTGCTGCGCATCGCCAAGGCGCATATTCCGCTGTCGTCGAGCGTCACCGATCCGTCGGTGTATCCCATCGTCGAGAAGGCGCTGGGCATCAATCTGACCGATTATGCGCTGAGCTGAGGGCGTGGCGATGAAACGCGAATTTCCTGTCACCTCCGGTGGCCAGTTGCGGTGCCGCGGCTGGCGGCAGGAGGGGTTGCTGCGCCTTCTCGAGAACGTGCTGGCGGTCGGCGAGGACCCGGACAATCTGGTGGTCTATGCCGCGCTCGGGAAAGCGGCGCGCGACTGGCCCTCGCACGACAAGATCGTCGAGACGTTGAAAACCATCGAAGATGGTGAAACCTTGCTGGTGCAGTCGGGCAAGCCGATCGGTGTGCTGCGCACCCACGCAAAAGCGCCGGTCATCATCATGGCCAACTGCAACATGATCGGCCAGTGGGCGAAGGCCGAGAATTTCTACGAACTCGCCAACAAGAACCTGATCTGCTGGGGAGGACTCACCGCCGGCGACTGGCAATATATCGGCTCGCAGGGCGTCATCCAGGGCACCTACGAGATCTTCATGCGGATCGCCGCGCGGCATTTCGGCGGCGACCTCGCCGGGCGTTTCGTGCTCACCGCCGGTCTCGGCGGCATGGGCGGTGCGCAACCGCTCGCCGGGAAGATGGCGAAGGCGGCGATCCTGTGTCTCGATGTCGACGAGGCGCGCATCGATAAGCGGATGGCGATCGGCTTTCTCGATGTAAAGGCAGCGTCGCTCGACGAGGCGCTGGCGATGATCCGTCAGGCCCAGGTGGAGAAGAAGCCGCTCTCGGTCGGCCTCTGTGCCAATGCCGCCGATATCTATCCAGAGATTGCGCGACGCGGCATCGTGCCCGATGTGGTCACTGACCAGACTTCGGCGCACGATCTTGTCTATGGCTATATTCCGTCCGGCCGTTCGCTCGACGACGTACGCGAGATGCGCAAGGGCGACCCGAAGGTGCTGATGGAGGAGTCGACGCGCTCCATCGTACGTCACGTCACCGCAATGCTGGAGTTCCAGCAGAAGGGCGCGGTGGTGTTCGACAACGGCAACCTGATCCGCACCCAGGCGAAGAACGGCGGCGTCGCCAACGCTTTCGACATCCCGATCTTTACCGAGGCGTTCCTGCGGCCGCTGTTCGCGCGTGCGATCGGTCCGTTCCGCTGGATCGCTCTGTCCAACGACTCCGAGGATATCCGCAAGATCGACGACGTGGTGCTGGAAAAATTCGGCCACAACCAGATCGTCTCCAACTGGATCAGGCTGGCGCGCCAGCATGTGCCGTTCGAAGGATTGCCGGCGCGCATCGCCTGGCTCGGCCATGGCGAGCGCACAGACCTCGCGCTCGCGGTCAATGACATGGTGCGCAAGGGTCAACTGAGCGGTCCGATCGCGTTCACCCGCGATCATCTCGATGCCGGCGCGATGGCGCATCCCAACATCATGACCGAGAACATGCGCGACGGCTCCGACGCCATTGCCGACTGGCCTCTGCTCAATGCCATGGTGCATTGCGCCTCGCAGGCCGATCTGGTGGCGATCCATTCCGGCGGCGGCGGTTATTCCGGCTATATGACCAGCGCCGGCGTAACCTTGGTGGCGGACGGCTCGGATGCGGCCGACGAACGGTTATCGCTGTCGCTCACCAACGACACCTCGACCGGCGTAATGCGCTATGCCGATGCCGGATACGAGGAGGCTCTGGACGAGGCGCGGCAGAAGAAGATCAATCATTTCCGTTTGCCGTCGTGAGAGGACGGAACAGCCTATGACCGACCAGAGTATGCGCGGCTTTCTGGCCGATCTCGATCGCCGGGGCAGTCTGCACCGGGTGACGCGGTCGGTTGATCCGCGATTCGAACTGGGTGCTGTACTGGCGCTGCGCGATCGCGGCCCGGCGCTGCTGTTTGAAAACGTCGCCGGCGGCGCGATGCCGGTGGTCGGCAATATTCTCTCGACCCGTGCACGTTTCGCCGAAGCGCTGGGCGTGCCTTACGACGGGCTCGATGCGCTGTTGCAGAAGGCGCTGACGACGCCGGTGAAGCCAGTGCTGGTGAGCGATGCGCCGGTGCAGCAGGTGGTGTATGAGGTGGAGGATGACCGTGCCATCGATCTGGCGCGACTGCTGCCGGTGCCGACCTGGTTTGAGCGCGAGACAGCGCCTTACATTACCGCCGGCGTGATCATCGCGAAGGACCCGGAGACTGGCCGGCGCAATGTGTCGATCGCCCGGCTGCGCCTCGAAGGTGGTGGCCGGATCATGGCCGGCATCGCCAAGAACCATCATCTCAATCTGCTGGCGGAGAAGGCGAAATCGCTCGGCCGCAAGCTGGAGATCGCGGTGGCGATCGGCAACCACACGGCGGTGCTGCTCGGCTCGCAACTCTATCTCGGGCTTGGCGACGATGAGTACGACAATATCGGCGGGCTGCTCGGCGAGCCGCTGCGGCTTGTCCGCTGCAAGACCGTCGACCTGGAAGTCCCGGCCGACGCCGAGATCGTGCTGGAAGGCACGCTCGATCCCGATGCGCTGATCGACGAAGGTCCTGTTTCGGAGTTTCACGGCTTCTATGTGAACTACGGCCCCGGCATTGGCGGCGAGATCCACTGTGTCACCCATCGCAAGGATGCGGTCTTCCAGGCGATCCTGCCGGGCTATGCCAGCGAGCATTGCCTGCTCGGCGCCATGGCGATCGGCGCCACCTTGCGCCAGGCATTGCAGCGGATGATCCCGGCCGTTCGCCGCGTCGTCATCACCGATGGCGGGATGGGCCGATTGCACGCGGTCATCTCCATGCATCAGCCGAAGCTGGGTGAAGGCAAGCGTGCGATCCTGCTGGCGATGGGCGAGGTGAATCTGTTGAAGCTCGTCACCGTCGTCGAGGACGACGTCGATCCCGAGAATCCGCGCGATGTCGAATGGTCGCTGGCCGCGCGTTTCCGTGGGCATGAGGACATGGTGATCATTCCGGGCGTGAAAGCGGATCGCTGCGATCCGGTGCACGAGAATCTTACCGTGACCAAGATCGGCATGGTGGCGACGACCCGTCCGGGCGACGGTGCGCCGCTCGGCCGCTCGGAATTCGTGCGCGCGCCGAAAGTGGTGCTCGATCAGGTCCGCCGCGAGCTTGACCGGTACTAGGCCGCCCTGGTCAGCGCGGGAAGCCGCGCGCTGGTCCGGGCTATGAGATTTGTTGCGATCCAAGCCGTCGCGAGATCAAGGCCGCCGTTTCCGTCGCTGCGGAAGCGTAATCCTGAGGCTCGAACCGGAAGCTCGGCCCGGCGATGACCAGACCGGCAATGGGCTGGCCCTGCTGGCCGAGGATGGGCACGGCAATCGCATTGATCCCGTCGACGGGAATGTTGCGGACGATCGCATAGCCGGTTCGTTGCACGTCTTTGAGCGCCGCTTGCATGCCGTCGCGCTCGTCGCTGCTCATGTCCATTTTGTCGATGAGCTGCTGACGTGTGTTGTCGGCCATCGCGCCCATGATCACGCGGCCGATCGCCGAATTGTGCAGCGGAAAGCGCGTGCCGATCTTGAGATCGACGCGCAGCACCGATTTTGCCTCGACGCGATGGATCAGCACGATTTCATGGGAGGCCATGATGCCGATCGATGAGGTTTCGCCGACCCGGCGCACCAGATCTTCGAGAATGGGTGTGACCGCCGGTCCGAGACCGACATGCTCCGCTGCGACCGCGCCGCTTTCCATCAGCCGGGTGCCGAGCCGATAGCGCGCCGAGGTTTCCACCTGATCGAGAAATCCGTGCGCCACCAGCGTTGCGACCAGTTGATGCGCGGTGCTTTTGCCGATCCCGAGCGCGCGGGCGATCTGGGTGATGCCGAGTTCATGCTGAGGCTCGCTGATCAGCAGTTCGATGATGCTCAAGGCGCGGGCCACGGAGGCGACTTGCCTGACGGGTTTCGCTGAGGCAGGCGGGTTCATGAACGTCCTCGTGCGTCAGCGGGTCGCTTTACAGCGCCCATGGGAATGCCTATGGTCTGTCGCAATTAGCGAACATCGTTCGTCATATACGAACAAAATAAGATAGCCAAGGGAGGATTTGATGCTCTTCAACCGTTTTGGGGCTTTCGTGGCGGCCCTCACGCTGGGCGGCGCACTGGTGTCCGCCTCTGCCCAGGCGCAGTCCAAGCTCGGTGAGATTTCGGTCTCGGTGGTGCCGTCGACCAGCGCGGTCGTGCTCTATGTCGCGCGCGACGGCGGCTATTTCGCCAAGGAAGGACTCGATGTGAAAATCACCGAGTTCGCCAGCGGCGCCGAATCCGAGCGAGCCATGGCGTCCGGCGCGGTGGACATGGGCGGTGGCGGCCTCGGCACCACACTGATCATGGCGAACCAGGGCATCAAGGCGAAGAACGTCGCCCTGTTCCAGAGCAAGTCGATCTTCACGCTGGTGGCCTCGAACAAGCTCGACGCCAAGCCGGGCGACATCAAGGCTCTGCGCGGCAAGAACATCGGCATCTCGTCGCCGGGCAGCCTCACGGACCTGTTCCTGCGCATCGCGCTGCGCGACGCGGGCCTCGATCCCGATCGCGACGTGACGATCATCGCCACCGGCGGCCTCAATGCTCACCTGCCGGCGCTGCAGGCCGGCCGCATCGACGCACAGATGACCTGGGAGCCGGCGACGGTGACCATCACCAAGGGCGAGAAGGCGGGCAAAATCCTGCTCGACCTGCGCACCAATGACGTGCCGGCGAGCCTCAATCTGCTCGGCTCCTCGCTGCAGGCCACCGACAAGTGGCTCGCTGCGCCGGGCAATCTCGAAAAAGCGAAGGCTGCCGCGCGCGCCATCGTCGCGGCACGCAAGGCGATCGCCGCCGATCCGAACGTGATGATCGAGCCGCTGCACAAGATCTTCCCGAAGCTGTCGAACGACCTGCTGAAGGATATCGCCAGCGTCGAGGCGGCTTCCTACACCGGCACGATCACCAAGGAAGCGGTCGACCACATGAACAAGGTCTATCGCGCCGCCGGCATCACCAAGACCGACGTGTCTTACAAAGACGTTGTCGATCCGCGGCTCGCGGCCGAGTGGAAGTGAGCGGACTGGCGACGACATGATGGCTGAGACGCCCACAAACGGACTGCCGACGATGCGGACTGGCACGACCAGTGCGAAGCTGCGCGTCGAGGGCGTCTCGCTGGAATTCCCCGGTGGCGACGGTCGCGCGATCAAGGTGCTCAACGGCATCGATCTCGCGATCGCGCCCGGCGAATTCTGCACCATCGTCGGCCCGTCCGGCTGCGGCAAGAGCACGCTGCTCAGCGTCATCGCGGGTTTGCTGCCGCCGGCATCAGGTCGCTGTCTGCTCGATGAGAAGCCGGTTCAGGTCGGCAATCCGCGCATCGGCTACATGTTCCAGTCGGATACGCTGCTGCCCTGGGCGACGGCGCTGGACAATGTGCGGCTGCCGCTCGAGGCGGTCGGCCGCAAGGACGATGGCCGCTGTCTCGATCTTCTGCGTCGCGTCGGCGTCGGTGATTTCGCCGCGAGCTATCCGTGGCAGCTCTCCGGCGGCATGCGCAAGCGCGTGCAATTGGCCCGGCTGCTGGCGCAAGAGCCTGACGTTCTGCTGATGGATGAGCCGTTCGGCGCGCTCGACGCGCAGACCAAGCTGCTGATGCAGGAAGAACTGCTGCGCCTGTGGGAATCGACCAAGCTTACGGTTCTGTTTGTGACGCACGATCTCTCCGAGGCGATCAGCCTGTCGGATCGCGTGCTGCTGTTCAGCGCGCGGCCCGGCCGCATCAAGGAGCAGTATGACGTGCCGCTCGATCGCCCGCGTCAGATCGAGGAGATCGTCAGCGATCCGCACTACAACGAATTGTTCGTCCGCATCTGGCGG
>JBQCFU010000382.1:0-4746 GCA_051958775.1 Pseudolabrys sp. | reverse complement strand
GTGATCCTCGGCGGCTTCGGCGGCGAGACGGCGGCCGCCGGCGGCGCGGCCGAGCAACGGCCGGTTAAGCTCGGCTCGGCCGAAGACGCCGCCTACATCATGAAGAACGCGCAAAAGGTCATCATCGTGCCGGGCTACGGCATGGCGGTGGCGCAGGCACAGCACGCGTTGCGCGAAATGGCCGACACGCTAAAGAAAGAAGGCGTCGAGGTCAAATACGCGATCCATCCGGTGGCGGGTCGTATGCCCGGCCACATGAACGTGCTGCTGGCGGAAGCCAACGTGCCCTATGACGAAGTGTTCGAGCTCGAGGACATCAATTCCGAGTTCGCGCAGGCCGACGTCGCGTTCGTGATCGGCGCCAACGACGTCACCAATCCGGCGGCGGAAGAGGACAAGACCTCGCCGATCTACGGAATGCCGGTGCTGCAGGTCTGGAAGGCCGGCACGGTGATGTTCATCAAGCGCTCGCTCGCATCGGGCTATGCCGGCATCGACAACCCGCTGTTCTATCGCGACAACACCATGATGCTGCTCGGCGATGCCAAGAAAATGACCGAGCAGATCGTCAAGTCCATGTAAATGGCGAACGATCCGCAGCAGGGCGCGGTCCGGTTCACGGCCGCGATTCCGGTGCTGCGGATCTTTTCCGAGGACAAGGCGCGCGAGTTCTATCTCGGCTTCCTCGGGTTCAGCGTCGATTTCGAGCACCGCTTCGGCGACAATTTCCCGCTGTTTCTGCAAATCTCGCGCGGCGGCCTGGTGCTGAATCTCAGTGAGCATCACGGCGACGCCACGCCGGGCGCACGCGTCCGGATCATCACGCAAGGCATCGACGCGCTTCATCGCGAGCTGACGGCCAAGGACTATCGCTACGCCAAGCCGGGTCTTGAGACGACGCCCTGGGGTTCGCGCGATGTCACTGTGACGGACCCGTTCGGCAATGTGCTCTGCTTCACCGAGCCGGACGCACAGGGCTGAGCCCGGCATCCATCGTTTGCCGTCCATGGACATTTGCTGATTGTGCAGCGACACTCGATTCGGGCGCCGCGCGATGCGGGCGTCGCATGATCGTTTTCCCGGCGTGTCGTCGACGCGCCATCGATAGACGAGGGGAGAGACACATGGCGGACAACAAGCGCAAGCGCGGTGGTGCCGACAAGCGGCTGATCTCGCTGACCGAAGCCTATGAGGTCCATTACTGGTCGCGGAAGTTCAAGGTCACGCCGGCGAAGCTGCGCGCGGCGGTGAAGCGCGTCGGCCACTCGGCCCGGGCGGTCGAGGCCTATCTCGCGGAGCTGGCGCACAAGGCCCGCGATCGCGCGCGCATCTCGCTGAGCCAGGCTTACGAGGTCCGCTATTGGTCGAAGAAGTTCAACGTGACGCCGACCGTGCTGTCTGCGGCCGTCGAAGCGGTGGGGCATTCATCGAAGGCGGTCGCGGCCTATCTCGGTATCGGCGGTGCGGCCAAGCGCAAGGTGAAGCGTAAGAAAGCCAAAAAGACCGCTGTCAAACGCAAGGGCACGGCGCGGCGTCGTGCGGCCTCGCGTACGGTCCGCAAGACTGCCAAGAAAAAGACCCGTGCCGCGGCGCGTTTGCGCGCCCGCGCCGCCCGGCGCTGATCGTTTCGTTTTCGGGTGGCGGCGCGCCGGTTGGCCCGAGCGCGCCGCTTTCTTTTTGTGTGCGTTACCGGAATGTAAGGCAACCGGCTGCAACCACGGGGCGATCCCGGGCGTTGTCGAGCGGGGCGGCGGTCATGCGGAGATTTTGGCATGTCCGATCCGGTTCGCAGGTTTGGCATCGTTGGCCTCGGCAAGATGGGCGCGGGCCTCGCCGAGAACGCGCTTGAGCACGGCTTCGATGTCGTCGGTCTCGATGCTCACGCCATTTCCGATGCGCTGGTACGGAAGGGCGTGCAGCCGGCGAAGGACGTGGCGCATCTCGCCGCGCTGCTGCCGCCGCCGCGCTTCGTCATGCTCTATGTGCCGGCCGGTCCGCCGGTCGATCAGTTGTTGGACCAACTCACAGAGGTGCTGTCGCCGGGCGACATCATCGCCGACGGCGGCACTTCATATTGGGGCGATTCCATCCGCCGCCATGCGCGGCTGAAGGCGAAGGGACTTCACTTCATCGATGCCGGCACGTCCGGCGGGCCGGGCGGCGCGCGCGATGGCGCGTGTTTCATGATCGGCGGTGACACGGAGCCGGTGGACACGGTCGAACCGCTGCTGCGCAAGCTCGCCGTCGACGGCGGTTATGTTCACGCCGGACCGCCGGGCGCCGGCCATTTCGTCAAGCTCGTCCACAACGGCATCGAGTTCGGCATGTTGCAGGCGATCGGCGAGGGCATGGACCTGCTGGCGCATTACCGCGACCGGCTTCCGGTCAACGACATCCTGCAGTGCTGGAACCACGGTTCGGTGATCCGCTCCTGGCTGATAGAACTGATGCAGCAGATGTACCAGGCGCATGACGGGCTCGCCGCGACGCCGTCTTATGTAGAGGATACCGGCGAGGTGAACTGGCTGGTCGACGACGCCCTGCATATGGAAGTGCCGATCCCGGTTATCACGCAGGCGGTGGTGCAACTCATCGCGTCGCGCGACGCCGGCCATGATGCGGCGCGGGCGGTGAGCCTGATGCGTCACGGGTTCGGCGGCCATCCGTTCGGTCCTGATACCGGCATCGCCCATGAGCGGCACACCGGACGGGTCGGCGGCTTTGTGAACGGGAAACACACACCGTAAGCAGGTGCGTCACTATCACTTCCGGCTCGCCGGCTTGGCGGAGAATACGTCGTCGATGCTGCGCACCAGCCCGGTGTCGACGGCGATATAGCCCGGCAGATTGGCCAGCACCTGCTGGAATTCCTCGCCGCGCATCACTTCGAGAATGCGCCGCATCGATGCCGTCTCGAGCAGCGCGCGGCGGCAGACGAAGAAATAATCCTCTGTCAGCACGCGGATGAAATCGAGGCCGAACTGTTGCGCCGCCGCTTCGACGCCGAAGGTGACATCGGCCATGCCGCTCGCCACATAGGCGGCGACGGCGGCGTGGGTGAATTCGATCTGCTCGTAACCAGCGATGGCGGACGGGCTGACGCCGTGCTGTTGCAGGATGCGCTCGAACAGTTCGCGGGTGCCGGAATCCGGATCGCGGTTGACGAAGGTGACGCCCGGCTTCGCCAGATCCTCGATGCCGGTGATGCCGTGCGGATTGCCACGCTTGACCATCAGGCCCATTTGCCGTGCGACGAAGCCGATCACGCAATGATCGCGGTTGTTCAGCCAGGCGCGCCCCGCTTCGGCGCTGGCGGCGCGCAACGGTCCGCGCGGCAGATGCAGGCCGGCGAGGTCGCAGCCGTCATGCGCCAGCGACACCAGCGAGTTCTGGTTGCTGACGTAGCGCAGGTCGACATTCATGCCCGGCGTGCGGCTGAGAATTTCGCGCAGCTTCGGCACCGCAAATCCATGACTGGCATGTACGCGGATGATCGCGGGATTGTCGGCGAGGAACGGGTTGAGCTCGCTCGCCAGTTCCTGCGACAGGTTCTCCAGTTGCGGCCCGAGGCGTGCCCGCATGCGCTGGCCGGCCCACACCAGCTTGTCGCCGAACGGCGTCAGCGAGGTGCCTTTGCCCTTGCGCCGCTGCACCAGCGGCACGCCGAAGAAGTCCGACCAGCGGATGATCAGATTCCATGCGTGGCGATAGGACAGATCGCTGCGCCGCGCGGCCTCGGTCAGTTTGCCGGTCTCGCGGATGTCGCGCAGGAAATCGAGCATCACCACGGTGGATTGCGCGGTGTCGTCCTTGCGGAAGCGGAAGACGGTTTCGATGTCGATCTGAAGCGTCATATGATTATGCAATTTTCTGCATATATAGCCACCGCGATTGTGCAGCCTGTCTCGTATTTACCTCATGAATTATTGGGAATCTATTGAGGCAACGCAATTTCGGAGATATGCACGAAAGTGCATAAGTGAGCCATGAATGCACGCCTCGACCACCACAATCTTCTGATCGACGGGCGACCGGTGGCGGCGCTGTCCGGCCGTACCTTCGAGACCCTCGATCCCGCGACCGAAGACGTCATCGCCGTTGTGGCCGAAGCGGATTCGCACGATGTCGATCTGGCCGTCGCTGCGGCGCGCCGCGCGCTGGAAGGGCCGTGGGGCCGCATGCGCGCCGCCGATCGCGGCCGTATCCTCAACAAACTCGCCGATCTGATCGAGGCGCATGGCGAGGAGATCGCCGCATTGGAAAGCCGCGATGCCGGCAAGCCGATCTCGGCAGTGCTGCGGCAGGATCTGCCGGCGGCGCTCGATACGCTGCGCTACTACGCGGGCTTCGCCGACAAGATCAACGGCCAGGTAATTCCGGCACGGCCGGATGCGCTCACCTATACGGTGCGCGAACCGGTCGGCGTTGTTGCCGCCATCGTGCCGTGGAATTTCCCGCTGATGATCGGCATGTGGAAGATCGCACCGGCGCTCGCCTGCGGCTGCACGGTGGTGCTCAAGCCGGCGGAGATCACGCCGCTGTCGGCGCTGCGGATCGGAGAACTGTCGCTCGAAGCAGGCCTGCCGCCCGGCGTGTTCAACATCGTGCCCGGCTTCGGCCGCTCGGCCGGACAGGCGCTGGTCGATCATCCCGACGTGGACAAGGTGACGTTCACAGGCTCGCCCGCGGTCGGCCGCCAGATTCTCGCCGGTGCCGCCGGCAATCTGAAGCGCGTGACGCTCGAAC
>JBQCFU010000381.1:0-2806 GCA_051958775.1 Pseudolabrys sp. | reverse complement strand
AGCAATGCCACCATCCGAAGGGCGGTCAGGAGCGCAGGCCCGAACGCCCGCCCAGCCCGGTTTGCATTGCCGGCGGCCGATGCCTAGATGACGGGGCGCACAGGGATTTTCCGGATGTCATCGCACGAAACGCCGTTCCCGGTTTGGCACGGCACCACCATCCTCACCGTCCGCAAGGGCGGCCTCGTCGCCGTCGGCGGCGACGGCCAGGTGTCGATCGGCCAGACCGTCATGAAATCCAATGCCCGCAAGGTCCGCACCCTCGGCAAAGGCGGCGAGGTGATCGGCGGCTTCGCCGGCGCCACCGCCGACGCGTTCACCCTCTTCGAGCGGCTCGAAGCCAAGCTCGAACAATATCCCGGCCAGCTCATGCGCGCCGCGGTCGAGCTCGCCAAGGACTGGCGCACCGACCGCTATCTGCGCCGGCTCGAGGCGATGATGATCGTCGCCGACGCCAAGGTGTCGCTGGTCCTCACCGGCAATGGCGACGTGCTGGAGCCGGAGAACGGCATCGCCGGCATCGGCTCCGGCGGCAATTATGCGCTCGCCGCCGCCCGCGCGCTTGCCGACAGCGAGCTCGGCGCCGAACAGATCGTGCGCAAGTCACTCGACATCGCCGCCGACATCTGCGTCTACACCAACCGCAACGTCACCGTCGAAACGCTGAAAACCGCGTGAGCGTCGCTCCCGACACGGCGGCTTCTCCGGCGCGCGGACTGTCATGCGCGCAAGCGCTGCTCATCGTCCTTGTCATGCTCGCTGCGCAGGCGGCCGTGCTCTACGCCATGGGCCGCGTGCCGATCTGCACCTGCGGCACGGTGAAGCTGTGGCACGGCGTGGTGCACAGTTCCGAGAACTCGCAGCACCTCACCGACTGGTACACGTTCTCGCACATCATCCACGGCTTCATCTTTTACGCCGTGCTGACCTGGCTGATGCCGAAAGCGCCGGTCACGACACGGCTGTTCCTCGCCATCGGCATTGAGGCCGCATGGGAGATCGCCGAGAACACGCCGATGGTGATCGAGCGTTATCGGAATGCCACCATCTCGCTGAATTATTACGGCGACAGCATCGTCAATTCCGTCACCGACACTGTTGCCATGATCACCGGCTTTTATCTCGCGCGGCGGCTGCCTATATGGATGACGGTCCTGGTGGCGGTGACGATGGAAGTCGCGGTCGGTGCCATCATTCGCGACAATCTGACGTTGAATATCATCATGCTGCTTTATCCGTTTGAATCCATCCAGCACTGGCAGTCCGGACTCTAGGAAACCGACACAATCCGATGACCGACTTCTCTCCCCGCGAAATCGTTTCCGAACTTGACCGCTACATCGTTGGTCAGACCGATGCCAAGCGCGCGGTGTCGATCGCGCTGCGAAACCGCTGGCGGCGGCTGCAGCTCGAAGACCGTCTGCGCGACGAGGTGCTGCCGAAGAACATCCTGATGATCGGCCCGACCGGCGTCGGCAAGACGGAAATCTCGCGCCGCCTCGCCAAGCTCGCCGGTGCGCCCTTCCTCAAGGTCGAAGCCACCAAGTTCACCGAAGTCGGCTATGTCGGCCGCGACGTCGAACAGATCGTGCGCGATCTGGTCGAGATCGGCATCACGCAGACACGCGAAAAGAAGCGCAAGGACGTGCGCACCCGCGCCGAACAGGCGGCGGAAGAGCGCGTGGTCGAGGCGCTGGTCGGCCCCGGGGCCGGCGCCGCCACCAAGGACGCGTTCCGCCGCAAGCTGCGCGCCGGTGAACTCGACGACAAGGAAATCGAGATCGAGGTGCAGGCCCAGTCCGGTGGCATGCCGATGTTCGAGATTCCCGGCATGCCGGGCGCGCAGATGGGCGCGATCTCGATCGGCGACATTTTCGGCAAGATGGGTGGCCGCAGCAAAACCCGCAAAGTCACCGTACGCGACTCGCACGAGATCCTCGTCAACGAGGAATCCGACAAGCTGCTCGACACCGAACAGCTGGTGCAGGAAGCGATCCGTGCGGTGGAGCAGAACGGCATCGTCTTCCTCGATGAAATCGATAAGATCTGCGCCCGGGAAGGCCGCGTTGGCGGCGACGTGTCGCGCGAAGGCGTGCAGCGCGATCTGCTGCCGCTGATCGAAGGCACCACGGTGAACACCAAGCACGGCCCGGTGAAGACCGACCACATCCTGTTCATCGCCTCAGGCGCGTTCCATGTGTCAAAGCCCTCGGACCTGCTGCCGGAATTGCAGGGCCGTCTGCCGATCCGTGTCGAGTTGCAGGCGCTGACCCGCGACGACTTCCGCCGCATCCTCACCGAGCCGGAAGCTTCGCTGATCAAGCAATACGTCGCGCTGATGCAGACTGAGGGCGTGACGCTCGACTTCACCGACGACGCGATCGATGCACTCGCGGACATCGCGGTGCAGGTGAACGCCAGCGTCGAGAATATCGGAGCGCGGCGTCTGCAGACGGTGATGGAGCGCGTGCTTGACGAATTGTCGTTCAATGCGCCGGATCTCGACCGCCAGCAGGTGACGATCGACGCCGCCTATGTGCAGAAGCACATCGGCGACCTCGCCAAGAACGCCGATCTCAGCCGGTTTATTTTGTAGTCTGTCGCCACAAACACGGTGCGACCCTCTCCCCTTGCGGGAGAGGGTTTTCCGAGCCCACGCAAGTTCGTTGGGAGACCCCTTAACGTGCCCGTCGCAGGCGCACATAAAAAGCTCCGTCGCCGCCATGCGCCACATGTGCTGGCTCGAACCCAATCACCAGGCCGCGGAAGTCCGGCAGGGCAAGCCATAGCGGCACCTGCCGACGCA
>JBQCFU010000380.1:0-3095 GCA_051958775.1 Pseudolabrys sp. | reverse complement strand
CGGCAAAGGCGTCGTTGTCGCCGAAACGCTCGATCAGGCGCTCGATGCCGTCGACATGATCTTCGGCGGCGGGCAACACACAGGACTTGGCGCCGCGGGCAGCGAAGTGGTGGTGGAAGAATTTCTCGACGGCGAGGAAGCCTCGTTCTTCGCGCTGTGCGACGGCGAGACCGCCATCGCGCTCGCGTCGGCGCAGGATCACAAGCGCGTGCTCGACGGCGACAAGGGTCCGAACACCGGCGGCATGGGCGCCTATTCGCCGGCGCCGGTAATGACGCCGGAGATGACCGCACGCACCATGGACGAAATCGTCCTTCCGACCGTGCGCGCCATGGCGGCGATGGGCGCGCCCTACAAGGGCGTGCTGTTCGCCGGGCTGATGATCACCCGCGAGGGGCCGAAGCTGATCGAATACAATGTCCGCTTCGGCGATCCGGAAACGCAGGTGCTGATGCTGCGCATGATGTCCGACATCGTGCCGGCGATGATCGCCGCCTGCGACGGACAGTTGCGCAATTTCGATCTACGCTGGTATCCGGACGCGGCGCTCACCGTGGTGATGGCGGCGAAGGGCTATCCCGGCGCTTACGAGAAGAACACGGTGATCGACGGCCTTGAGGCCGCCGCGCAGCTCGACGACGTCGAAATCTTCCACGCCGGCACCGCCGCACGCGACGGCAAGATCGTGGCAACCGGCGGCCGCGTGCTCAATGTGTGCGGCATCGGCAAGAGCGTCGGTGACGCGCAGGCCCGCGCTTACGCCGCTGTCGACGCGATCACTTGGCCCGGCGGATTCTGCCGCCGCGACATCGGCTGGCGCGCCATCGCACGCGAGCGTGATGGTCATTAAATTTTCGTGATCTGCCGCGCGCCTTCACGCTCGCGTGACTCATGCCGCAAGAATGCGCAAAGAATGAGCATCACGCATAACCGCCGTGAACATTCCGCGGAGCGCGTAACCAGCGGATAAAACTGCGCATCATCGGCATGGCTCGCATGCGCAGCATTCATGATGCATTGCCGCATTCGCCTCCTAGCTTTCGCATCGAGGGCGACACTTCCCGACTCAATGTGGAGATCACCATGATCAAAACAGTTTTCACCGCGATGACGCTTGCGACGCTCGCTGCCGCCTCTCCCGCTTTCGCAGCGACGCATCATCGCGCCGCCGTCCGTTACGGCGCGGAGGCTGCCTATGCGCGGGCCGAAGCCGCACCCACCTATCTCGGCAACCGCTCCAACCTGGTGATCGACAACGGCCAGATCGTGGGTGCCGACCCCGATCCGTTCATCCGATCGATGATCGAGCGCGATCATGGGCTGCAGGCTGACTGAATCGAACCCCGGGGTCCGGCCTGCGCCGGACCCCGCTTTTTCCAGGAACCGGGTGACGAGCGAGCCATGCGCATCGTAGGCTGAGCCATCAGCAACGAACGCGCCGAGTGTGGTGATGCCCGATCTCGCCGATCTGTTTCCCGGTTACGAATCCCACTGGATCACCACCTCCGCCGGCAAGCTGTTCGCCCGGACCGGCGGCAGCGGGCCGCCGCTGCTGCTGCTGCACGGCTATCCGCAATCCAATGTGATGTGGCATCGCGTGGCGCCGCTGCTGGCATCGTCGTTCTCGCTCGTCATCGCCGACCTGCCCGGCTACGGCTGGTCGGAAGTTCCGGAAGCCGATGCGAACCACGCGCCTTACGACAAGCGGTCGATGGCCAAGGCCATGGTCGAACTGATGGAGAAGCTCGGCCACATCCGCTTCCGTCTTGTCGGGCATGATCGCGGGGGGCGCGTGTCGTATCGCCTCGCGCTCGATCATCCGCACCGGCTTGAACAACTTGTCACCATCGACATCGTGCCGACCTACGACATGTGGCAGGGCATGAACCGCAACATGGCCATCAAGGTGTGGCACTGGCCGTTCCTGGCGCAGGCGCATCCGCTCCCGGAAATGCTGATCGAGAAAGCGCCGGTCGAATATTGTGACTGGAAGATGGCGAGTTGGACCAAAAGCAAGGATCTCTCCAGCTTCGATCCGCGGGCGCTGGCGCATTATCGCGCGGCGATTTCCGATCCGCTGCGCATCCACGCTCAATGCGAGGACTATCGCGCCGGATGCTACCAGGACTACGCCAATGACGAGGCCGACCGCGTCGCCGGCAAGATGATCGAGTGTCCGATGCTCGCGCTGTGGGGCTCGGCCGGCATTCCGAACGAAACCGGCGGCCCGCTGCCGATCTGGAAGACCTGGGCGCGGGACGTGCGCGGCCAGCCGATCGACAGCGGGCACTTCCCGCCCGAAGAAAATCCGCAGGCGACCGCGCAGGCGTTGCTCGACTTCTTCAAGGCGTGAGCCGCAATGTCTCTCGACCGCGACGCGGCGTTCAGCGGCACCAAGCCGGTGCCCGACGCCTTGCGGTTCGAGACGCAGCGGCTTGCGGATTTCATGACGGCCGAGGTGCGAGGTTTTGCCGGCCCGCTAAAGGTGACGCAGTTCAAGGGCGGCCAGTCGAACCCGACTTACCTGCTGGAGACGCTGACGCAACGTTACGTGCTGCGCCGCAAGCCGCCGGGCCATTTGCTGCCGTCAGCGCACGCGGTCGAGCGCGAATACCGCGTCATTACCGCGCTCGCTGCGCAGGATTTCCCGGTGGCGCGGCCGGTCGCCGCCAGCAACGATCCGTCCATCGTCGGCACGCCGTTCTATGTGATGGATTACGTCGCCGGTCGCGTGTTCTGGGAGCCGCAGATGCCGGCCGCAACTGTCGCCGAGCGGGCCGCGGTCTACGATTCCATGAACGAGACGATCGCACGGCTGCACCTGTTTGATCCGGCAGCGATCGGGCTTCATGACTACGGCAAGAGCGAGAACTATGTCGGCCGGCAGGTCGCGCGCTGGTCGCAGCAGTATCGCACCTCCGAAACCGAAACCATCGACGAGATGGAGAAACTGATCGCCTGGCTGCCGCAGCATGTGCCGCCGCAGACGACGGCGCGGCTTGTGCATGGCGATTATCGCCTCGACAATCTGATCATCGCCGCCGACGCGCCGCGCGTCGTCGCGGTGCTCGACTGGGAATTGTCGACGCTCGGCG
>JBQCFU010000379.1:0-3881 GCA_051958775.1 Pseudolabrys sp. | reverse complement strand
ATCGCGATCCTGCGCGACAATATCCGCCAGTTGATCGAACAAGCGGCGGCGGATTCCGGCGCCGGCGATGAAGCGCTCAACGCTGATCGGCTCAATGAGCAGCAGGACGAACTCGACCGGCTGCTCAAGCAGCGGCAGGCGATGACGAAATAGATTCGATTTGGTCGGCAGCCGAAGCGCCTAGCGCGCCGGATCGCTGTCCGGCTCTCCCTTGCGCCGCCAGAAGCGCAGTCCGTCGGCGGCTTTGCCGACACCGGAAGTCGCAGCAGCCGCGTGCGATTTCGCTGCATCGACCCCCGACCTGACACCGGACGCAACGCCCGATCGGGCAGCGGCGACGCCCGATCTTGCGGCATTCACCGTCGAGGACATGCCGGAACGGGCCGCCTCGAAGCCGCTCCGGGCGACACCGACCGTGCCGGCATTCATCGCGGTGCCGACATTGCGCACTGTATCAGCGACCGCCGACTTCGCGCGTTCCCGGGCCCGGTCGTAGCGCTCGCTGCGCTCCTGCGCGACCGCCAGGCGCTTCGCCGCAGCCTGGAGCCGCTGCATCTCGCGCAACCGGTCATGCTGCTTCACCCGCCAGTACTGGATGAGCCATAGGGTGATGAGCACCACCGACAGGCAGCCGGTGAAGGACGCGGAGATATAAAGCTGCATGTCGAGCAGCAGCGCGGTGACGAAGCCGAGCAGCAGCATGCCGACAAAGGCCAGCGCCCGCTTGCCGCGGCGCGTCAGCAGATAGGCAAAGATCTGGCGAACAAACGCGCCCCACATCTCCCGCACCTCCGGACGTCATCCCCGGAGGTAGATAGGAGCCCCGCGGCCGACATCAAGCTGCCCGCGCCGCGCCGGCCATCCAAAAAGAAGGCGGGAGACGTCGCCGTCTCCCGCCCCCGCGTGCGGAACATCCGCATTCCTACCGCATGCTGATGACAAGACCGCTCAGATCGATGTTCGCCATCAACCCGACCTGCCGCCCCTGCAGCCGCAGGATCGCGCCCTTTTCATTGCGCAACTGGATTACGCGCACGCCGGCGACGATCGCCGCGCCGGCGCCGGCCGCGCCATAGGTGCCGGCTACGTCCGTCGGACGGCGGATATTGGTCACCGTGCCGTGGAAACGCGTCTCCGACGCACCGAACACCAGACCGCCGCTGATGCCGCCGATCGACAGCGGATAGCGCCGCCCACGGAACGACAGAACACCCTGCCCGGCCTCGGCACCGATAAAGAACCCGCCCTTGACGATGGAGAAACTGATATTGCCGCTCGCCGCGTCGGCGGGTGTGGTCAGACCGACACTCGTCACCGTCAGTGCCGCTGCGGCGGCCATGGTCATCCTGGAAAGAAATGCGCGTCGCGATGAGGTCTGCATGAATGGCTCCTGCTGGAGAATGGGCATGGATCGCTGGCGAAAAGAGGCCGGTTTCCCGGTGCATGCGGAGCGTCAGCCGAGCGGCGCAGGCAGCGGGAAACAGGTGCTCCAGTTCAATGCGGAGCGGGCCAACTGGTTCCGGTGGACGGGAATACCGCGAATCGTCCTAATCGCAGGATCAGACAGGGGGAAACATCCATGATCATTCGCTGTGCCGCCATCGCTGCCGTGCTGACAGCCGCACTGTCGCTATCCCCTGCCGCTGCACAGGATACCGCGAAGGCGCCGGTCCCGCCGCAAGGCTATCCGGCGCAGGTGCTGATCTCGACCGGCAAGACCGTGGTCGGCGAAACGATCCGCTATCCCCGCACCGGCCCGGCCCATGTCACCGCGGCAATCGTCACGCTGGCGCCGGGCGGTACCGCGATCCTGCACAAGCACGGCGCGCCGCTGTTCGCCTATATCCTTGAGGGCGAGTTGACGGTCGACTACGGCGCGCATGGCAAGCGCACCTACCGCAAGGGCGACGCGATCGTCGAGGCGATGGACGTCGCGCATTCGAGTATCAACAACGGCACCGAGACGATGCGTCTAATCGGCGTCTATATGGGCGCGGAGGGTACGAAGGACGTGATCCCGGTCGCCGCGCCGGCGCCCACAACACCCGCCGGCCGCTGGCAGGCTGAAACGATCCGGGGCGCCGCTGTGATCGGCGAAAAGCCGATCGTCCTCGAATTCGGTCAGGACGGCAGCGTTTCCGGAAACGGAGGCTGCAACACGATCGGTAGCCGTGCGACGATCAAGAAAAACGCCATCACCTTTAGCCGGCCCGTCAGCACCATGATGGCCTGTCCACCCGCCATCATGAAGCAGGAACGGGCATTCCTCGACGTGCTGGCAAAGACACGCCGCTGGCGCATCGACCCCGCGCAGAACAAGCTCATTCTCAGCGGCCGATACGGCGCAGCCCTTGCCGTCTTCACGCGGGCAACATCGGCGCCTAAACAATAGCGGAAGCCGGCTTCCGCTCTAGAATGTGAAGTTCAGGATATCGTCCGGATCGAGCGTGCTGTCGTCGAGATCCATCTCCCGGATAATGTCGTTCTCCGGTGTGACGCCGCGCGGTGCCACATTCGGCACACGCGGCAGCGTATTGCCGCGCGCGACCATATCGCGAAACGCCTGCATGGCCTTTTCACCGCCGGCAAACACGCATTTGCAGAAATCCGGCTCGGAATAAAGATAGTAACGGCCCTGCGGCGTCGTGCGGGCGACGAAGGTCCGCGGCGGCAGGCGCCGTATCCGTTCCATCTTCTTCGGCGTGTCAGCGGGACGCATCACAAAACCTGCATCCTCGAGGCGCATGTCGCGCGCCTCCTGCGCATCGGCTGCGCCGGCAAAGCCCAAGGCCGTGATCGCCAGGATACCGAGATATTGCCGCATGAGGTCGCCCTTTCCTTCAAAGACGCCGCCGCAAGCGTCAGTGCTTGTAGAGACCCATGATGGTGGCTTTCGCCAGCGTCTTGAAATGCAGATTGAAGCCGATCACCGCCGCCGACGTATCAGCCGTCACATCGAGCGTGTCACCCACCGCGAAGACCGTGAACAGATAGCGGTGCGGATGATCGCCCTGCGGCGGACACGGACCGCCGTAGCCCGGCTTGCCGTAGTCGGTGCGGGTGGTGAGCGCACCTGCCGGCAATTGTCCGCCAGCACTGCCCGCGCCTGCGGCGACTTCGCTGACAGTCGGCGAAATATTGACCACCAGCCAGTGCCAGAAGCCCGAGCCGGTGGGCGCATCGGGATCGTAGCAAGTGATGGCGAAGCTCTTGGTGCCCGCCGGTGCGCCGCTCCAGGCCAGATGCGGCGAACGGTTGCCACCGGCGCAGCCGAAGCCGAAATCCGCGGACAGGACATGATCCTTCGACAGGTAGTCGCCATCCTTGAAGCTGTTGCTGGTCACGGTGAATGTCATGGACGTGGCTCCCTGTCTTGATCTGCTGCGGCACCCTACGAACGTCCTGCCGCCTTCGGCAAGCCCGCCCGCCTTCCTGTCTTGCCGCTCCCTGCGGCCTTCGGCACACTGATCGGTGGGGACTATCGCGGCGGGGCCATTCATGCGACGGACGATCGCGCAGGCGGCGACAGTATTCGGCGTGCTGATCGCCGGTTGCACACTCGGCGTGACGTTGAGCGGCTGCGCGGCGCGCGACCCCTATGTGACCGGCAGCGAAGGAGCAACGCGCGTCGGCGGCTGGCGGATCGAGCGCGGCGAGGATCGTATCACCGGCCTGCCGATTTCCAGCTCGATTCTTCCGGCTAGCGTCACAACATCGACGCATCACTTGATCACGCGCAATGCCTCGCTGCAATTGCTGTGCTTCCAGAATGCACCGGTGGTGCGGATCGCCTTCAACGACCGCGTCGGCTCCAACCGCAACTCGATGCTCGGGTACCGGTTCGACGACCGCCCCGGTAAGGAAGCCGAAGCACGATTCCT
>JBQCFU010000378.1:0-7689 GCA_051958775.1 Pseudolabrys sp. | reverse complement strand
GTGACGACATTGGTGACGCGTTCGCCGTCGATCCAGATCTGCCGGTCGTCGCGCAGCGAGTCGAGGAACGCACGACCGGTGCGGATGGGCATGTGCTTACGCCGGTTCGAGCGCCAGCAGGCCGTAACCGGTGATCATCGGCGCCTGATAGGTGCGCCCGATCCGCCTCACCGCCGGACCAAGGGCCGCGCGCATCGGCAGCCAGTTGATCCTCTCGATCCCCTCGGTGCCACCGCGCTCCATGTAGTCGTGGTGGCGCAAGGCGACGAGCGCCTGCGGATCGGATTCGAGCTTGTCGAGGAATTCGTTGTCCCACTCGGGATTCATGAAGCCGAAGCGGTCGCCGTGCAGTTGATGCGACATGCCGCCGGTCGCGACGACCAAGACGCGCAGATCCTTCGGATAGGTCTCGACGGCGTGACGGATCGCCTGGCCGAGATGGAAGAAGCGCTTCGGCGTCGGCAGCGGATGCTGGATCACATTGGCGGCGAGCGGCACGAGCGGCGCCGGCCAGCGGTTGTCGGTGAGCAGCGGCAGGATCGAGAGAATGCCGTGATCGACCGTCATCTCCTGACAGATGGTCGGATCGAATTCGTCTTCGACCAAGCTCTGCGCCAGATGCCAGGAAAACTCGGCATCGCCCGGCAGGTCCGGGAAATCGCGCTTGCCCCAGCCCTCGTCCGCCTGCGGATGCTTGTCCGCGACGCCCAAAGCGAATGTCGGATAGGCATCGAAGAAGAAGCGATTCATGTGATCGTTGTAGACGGCGACGATCAGATCGGGCTTCAGCTTCTCGAGCCATTCTTTCGCCGGCTCGAAGCCATCATAGAGCGGCTTCCACATCGGGTCTTTCTGCAGACCGCGATCGAACGAATGGGCGATAGAGGGCGCGTGCGAACAGCCGATACCGCCGACGATGCGTGCCATCTCAATGACCTCTCGGCACGGCGACGCCTTGCTGGCCCGGCCGCGTCTGCATGAATTCGTCTAGCGTCTGGCCGCGCATTTGCGCACCCATCTTCAACAGATTTTCGCCGACTGCGCCGCCGACCTTGATCAGCACGTAAATATTGCCGCCCGCGGCGACGAGGCCCTTCCAGTCGCGCTTGCGCACCAGATCGATCTCCGCGTCGGTCATGCCGAAGCGGCGCATATAGCCGGCCTCGTCCGCCTTGAAGGCGTCGCGGTTGGCCGGATCGGTCAGCGACATGGAAAACTTGTTGATGCGGTAGCCCTGCCGCGAGCGCGCGCCGGTGAAGACCGAGGTACCCGCAATGGGGGTGTCGCGATACGTGGCGCCTGCCATCATGGCCATCCTGGTTTCCAACCCTGCAGGTATCCCCTGCCGGCCCCGGGACCGGGGCTCTCCAGCGCGCCTCATGTGATGGGACAAGCCCAATTTTTACGAGACACGCTTCTTTGTTACGGAACAGGCTAACAAACGAATTTTACGGTCGTCAACGACCGAATCGAAATTGACAGGAAAAATCGCTGTTTTTATAGTTTCGATCAGAAACCTTGTTCCACAGTAAGAAACAACCGTACCGTTTGCGGAACACCCGAGGGAGCCGAATGCCGAGTTACGCGCTGGCCGTCGATATCGGCGGCACATTCACCGACGTTGTTCTGCGCAGCGACAGCGGCCAGACCTGGGTCGACAAGACGCTCACGACCCCTGAGCAGTTGGACGTCGGTTTCTTCCGCGCCGTCGATTCCGCACTGGCCAAGGCAGGCATTCAGCCCGCCGCCGTTACCGACGTCGTGGTGCATGCCACCACCGTCGTCACCAACGCGGTGATCGAGCGCAAAGGTCCGCGCACCGCGCTGCTGGTCACCGACGGTTTCCGCGACATCCTGACGATCCGCGACGAGCATCGCTACGAGATGTTCGATCCGCAGATCGAATTCCCGGAACCGCTGGTCGGCTCCGACATGACCTTCGGCGTCAAGGAGCGCGTGCTCGCCACCGGCGACGTGCTCACGCCGCTCGATACGAAGGCAGCCGAAGCCGTTGCCGACGACCTCAATGCCAAGGGCGTGGTGTCGGTCGCGATCTCGTTCCTCAATGCCTATCTCAATCCCGCCAACGAGCGGGCGATGCGCGACATCCTGAAGACGCGCATCCCGAATCTCTACGTTTCGATCTCCTCGGACGTGGCGCCGCAGATCCGCGAATATCCGCGCACCTCGACGGTGGTCATGAACGCCTATACGGCGCCGATCACCGGCCCCTATCTCGATGCGCTGGTCGACGGCCTGAAGAAGCGCGGCTTCGGCAACGAGCCGCTGATCATGCTCAGCAATGGCGGCGTGATCGGCGTCGAGATCGCCAAAATCTTCCCGGTGCGCATGGTCGAATCCGGCCCGGCCGCGGGCGCGCTCGCCGCCGCCTATTTCGCCGAAGTGCTCGGCCTCGACCGGCTGCTGTCGTTTGACATGGGTGGCACCACCGCGAAGGCCTGCATCATCGAGGACCGTCATCCGCTGGTGACCGGCAACTTCGAGGTGGATCGCATCTACCGCTTCAAGTCAGGCAGCGGTCTGCCGATCCTCATTCCCTCGGTGGACATGATCGAGATCGGCGCCGGCGGCGGCAGCATCGCCTCGGTCAGCAATCTCGGCCTGCTCAAGGTCGGTCCGCAGAGCGCCGGCTCGACGCCCGGCCCGGTCGCCTATGGCCGCGGCGGCACCAATCCGACCGTGACCGACGCCGATCTCGTGCTCGGCTATCTCGACGCCGACAACTTCCTCGGCGGCGACATGAAGCTCGATCTCAAGGGCGCCGAGAAGCAGATGACCGAACTCGGCAAGAAGCTCGGCACCTCGACGCGCGACGTCGCTGCCGGCATCTATCGCGTGGTCGGTGAATCCATGACCGCCGCCGCCCGCGCGCATGCGGTCGATCGCGGCATCGATTATCGCGGCGTGCCGCTGTTCGCATTCGGCGGCGCCGGTCCGGTGCATGCCTGCTACGTCGCCGATCTGCTCGAAAGCCCGATGGTGATCTATCCGCCGCTGGCGAGCGTGCTCTCCGCATTCGGCACGCTGGTAACGCCGCCGCGACTCGATCTCAGCCAGGGCGCGCTGGCGCGGCTGTCATCGGTCGACTGGCACGGCGTCGACGGCATCATCGACAAGCTGGTGGACGACGCACGCAAGGGTCTCGCCAGCGCGGGCTGCAAGCCAAACGAGATCACCTTCAAGTTCGGCGCCGACATGCGCTACTTCGGCCAGCAGAACGAGGTCACCGCCTGGTTCGACGCCGACCCGCGCAAGAAGCACGACGCTGCGGCCGTGCGCGAAGTGTTCGAGAAGGAATACGAGAAGCTCTACAGCCTGCGGCTGCCGGAAGTGGACATCGAGATCGTCTCCTGGCGGCTGGTCGCAACCGGCCCCCTCGCCACGCGCGACAGCAAGATCGACCTCAAGGCCTCACCGGCGAAACCGGTCCGCACCCGCAGCGCCCGCTTCAACGGCGACGATGTACAGGCGCCGGTCTATGCACGGCGCGAGCTTGCGGAAGGCCAGAGCATCGACGGTCCCGCGATCATCGAGGAACGCGAGACCACCATCATTATTCTCCCCGGCTGGCGCGCCAAGGTCGACAAGACCGGGTGCATCATGGCGACAAAGGACTAATCCCAATGGGCGGTACCTTGGACGGCATCGAGCTCGAGATCGTCTGGAGCAACATCATCAGCATCGTCAGCGAACAGGCAAAGGCGCTTCAGCGCATCGCCTTCTCGCCGATCGTGCGCGAAGCGGGCGACCTCGCCAACGCGCTGTTCGACAAGCGCGGCCGCATGGTGGCGCAGGCGGTGACCGGCACCCCCGGCCACATCAATTCGCTGGCCGCCGCCGGCAAGCATTTTGTCGAGGCGTTCCCGACGCAGACGCTGCGCGAAGGCGACGTGCTCATCACCAACGACCCGTGGCTGTCGGCCGGACACTTCTTCGACATCACGGTGATGCTGCCCGCCTTCCACAAGGGCAAACTGATCGGCTTCTTCGGCTCGACCATCCACCACACCGACATCGGCGGTTATGGCGTCGGCGCGGGCGCGCGCGACATCCACGAGGAAGGCCTGTGGATACCGATGCTCAAGCTCTATGACGCGGGCGAGCCGAATAAGACGCTGTTCGAGATGATCCGCCGCAACGTGCGCACGCCCGATCATGTGTTCGGCGATCTCGCCGCGCAGGTGTCGAGCGCCAAGCTCGCGAGCAAGCGGCTCTCCGCGCTGCTCGACCGGCAGCACTACGAGGACATCGACGAACTGTCGGAAGAGATCATCTCGCGCTCGGAGAAGGCGACGCGGGAGTCGATCCGCAAGCTCAAGGCCGGCACCTATCACGGCGAAAGTTCGTTCGACGTACCGGGCGGCGATGTTATCACGTTGAAGACCGCCGTGACCATCGATCCGAAGCTCGGCGAGATCACCATCGACTTCGCCGGCAGTTCGGGCCCGAGCCCCTACGGCATCAACGTGGTGATGAACTACACCCACGCCTACTCCACTTTCGCGATCCGCTCCTGCCTCGATCCCGAACTGCCGAACAATTTCGGCAGCCTCGCGCCGATCAAGGTGGTCGCGCCGGAAGGCTGCATCGTCAATTGCAAGTATCCGGTCCCGGTCAACGCCCGCCACGTGGTCGGCATGTATGTGCCGATGCCAATCCTCAAGGCGCTCTATCATGTGATGCCGGAGCGCGTGCTGGCCGAAGGTTCGGGTGCGGTCTGGACTATCCAGATTCAGGGCCGCGACGACCGCGGCGATCCCTTCACCTCATCGATGTTCAACTATTCCGGCGGCATGGGCGCGCGGCAGACCAAGCCCGGCCCGTCCGCCACCTGCTACCCGACCGGCGTCGCCGCGGTGCCGATCGAGGTGCTGGAAGCGTCGATGCCGATCCTGTTCACCCGCAAGGAATTGCGTGAAGGCTCCGGCGGCGCGGGGGCCTCGCCGGGCGGCGATGGGCAGATCATCCAGTGGACCATGCGGACCAATACCGACTGGCTGCTGAACACCGTCGCCAGCCGCACCGACCTGGCCCCGGAGGGTTTGGCCGGCGGCAAGCCGGGCGCGGCCGGACGCTTTCTTGTCAACGGCAAGCCGGTGAGCGAAGCTCGGAAAATGGTGATGAAGCCCGACGACCAGGTCACACTGGAAACGCCGGGTGGCGGGGGATACGGCGCAGCCTGAACGTCCATCGTACCGTTTCCTCTTGTCTCGACTTCAGACGGATCAAGACTGAATCAACAATGACAAAACCGACCGGGAGGAAACGACGATGCGGAGTGCGAGTCTTATAGGGGCTGGTCTTGTAGGGAGACGTGTTGCAGCAGGCTTGACCGGCCTGCTGCTGGGAGTGTCGCTTGCCGGCGTCGCGCAAACGAGCGCCGAGGCGCAGGTCTCCGACGACAAAGTGAAGATCGGCGGTCTGACCGATATGTCCGGCCCGGCCTCGACGCCGACCGGACCAGGTTCGGTGACCGCCGCGCAGATGGCGGTCGACGACTTCGGCGGCAAGGTCAACGGCAAGCCGATCGAACTGATCTTTGCAGATCATCAGCTCAAGCCCGACGTGGGCGCCGGCATCGCGCGGCGCTGGTACGATGTCGATCAGGTTGACTTGATCGTCGACGTGCCGGTCTCGTCGGTCGGCCTGGCGGTGCAGAACGTCGCCAAGGAAAAGCAGAAGCTGTTCATCACCCATTCGACCGGCTCGACGGATTTCCACGGGAAGTTCTGCACGCCCTATGCGATCCAGTGGGTGTTCGATACCCGCGCGCTCGCGGTCGGCACCGCCAAGGAAATCACCAAGCGCGGCGGCAAGAGCTGGTTCTTCATCACCGACAACTACGCGTTCGGCCATTCGCTGGAGAAGGACGCGAGTGAGGTGATCGTCGCCAATGGCGGCAAGGTGGTGGGCTCAGTGAAGCCGCCGTTCGCGGCGCCGGAGTTGTCGTCGTTCATGCTGCAGGCGCAAGCGTCGAAGGCGCAGGTGATCGGCATCGCCGGTGGCCCGCCCAACAACACCAACGAGATCAAGCTCGCCTCCGAGTTCAACATCATCAAGGGCGGCCAGCAGCTCGCCGGGCTGCTGGTGCTCATTACCGACATCCACGCACTCGGTCTGAAGACCGCGCAGGGCCTCGTGCTCACGACGTCGTTCTACTGGGACATGGACGACAAGACCCGCGCCTGGTCGAAGCGGTACTTCGAGAAGATGAACCGGATGCCGACCATGTGGCAGGCCGGCGTCTACTCGTCGGTGACGCATTATCTGCAAGCGGTGAAGGATTCCGGCACCGACGCGCCGCTGAAAGTCGCCGCCAAAATGCGTGAGAAGCCGATCGAGGACTTCTTCTCCCGCAACGGCAAGCTGCGCGAAGACGGCCTGATGGTGCACGATCTCGTGCTGGTGCAGGTCAAGACGCCGGAAGAGTCGAAGGCGCCGTGGGACTACTACAAGATCCTCGCCACCATCAAAGGCGAGGATGCGTTCGGCCCGCCGGACCCGGCGTGCACGATCAACAAGAAATAAGACTTTCGTCGAAACGTCGAAAAGCCGCCCTCTGGGCGGCTTTTTGTTGCCTGTCGATTGCTGTTCAGCGCAACCATTTTTTAAGCGCGATGGCGCATCTTGCCGGCACAGCAGCAATGGGAAGCCGTGCGCTATCGCCTTGCAATTGCGGTTATTTTACCGCTGATTTTTGTGATTTGGTTGGATCGTGGTGTTGATGCCGCCCCTGAGGGACGGGCAACCACCCCGAATGCGTCGTCGTCTGCACTGGCGCAACTCAAGAAACTCTACCACCGCCCGGCCAAGGCCGACTTCCCTTCCGACAATCCGTTCAGCGATGCCAAGGCCGCGCTCGGCCGAAAGCTGTTCTTCGATACCGCGCTGTCCGGACCCCGCACCCATTCCTGTGGAACTTGCCATCAGCCGTCGCTCGCCTGGGCTGACGGCCGCGCCCGTGCGCTTGGAGTGAACGGACAGACGTTGCCGTTGCGAGCGCCGACGCTGATCGACATCTGGTCGGTGCCTGTCCTGGGCTGGGACGGAAAGTTCCCGGATCTGGAATCCGTGGCGTTCACGCCGATCCTCAGTCCCAGCAATATGGGCATGCCGTCCCCGGACGAAGCCGTGCGCCGGATCAACGACAACCCGGATTATCACCCGCTTTTCCAGCGCGCCTTCAACGCGCCCGAGATCACCCAGCACAGGATCGAGCTGGCGCTCGCCACCTTCGAACGCACCATCACCTCGCGTGACGCGCCGTTTGACCGCTGGATCAAGGGCGACGAGCGCGCCATCAGCCGCTCTGCCAAGCGTGGTTTTACCCTGTTCAATGGCAAGGCCAATTGCGCCGCCTGCCACAGCGGCCCGGCCTTCACGGATGGCTCATTCCACGACATCGGCAGCGCGAGCGGAGACGATATCGGCCGGGGCCGCCTGTTCCCGAAGTCGGAAAAGCTGCGTTACGCTTTCAAAGTGCCGACGCTGCGCGAGGTCGACCGGCGCGCGCCCTATATGCACGACGGATCGGTCGCATCCCTGCAGGATGTGATCGCGCTCTACGACAAGGGCGGGGTCGACCGACCGAGCCGCTCGGACGAAATCCGTCCGCTGCACCTGAGCCGGCGGGAACAGAATGATCTGGTGGCTTTTCTGCGGACCTTG
>JBQCFU010000377.1:0-2493 GCA_051958775.1 Pseudolabrys sp. | reverse complement strand
GTTATCGATAAAAACCTGCGTGCCCAACCGCTTCGACAGTTCGGCGGCGACAATTCGCGACGTCACGTCGGCGCCGCCACCCGCACCGACCGGCACGCTCCCGCGGATCGGTCGGCTCGGCCAGTCCGCCGCCTGTGCCGCGGGAGCAAGCAGTCCGGCCATCACACCCAGGATGGCAGCAAAACCCACGACCACACGCCTTGTGCTGACCATCAGCAAATCCCCTAACAGGCCGAACCCGACGGCAAGAGATTGAAAGCTGTAAAATGCGCTCGGGGCCGTGTCTTTACCGGCTCGCATCGTGTGCATGCGATGCACAGCGCGCTCATCCGGCACACCGCTACAGGATCGCGGCAAATCGCGGCAACAACCGCGCGACATTCCCGGATGCGATCAGCCGCCGATCCTGCTTGCTGAAATCGCCGAACGCCGCCACGTCCTGCTTGCCCCTGGCCCCGACGGCTTCCGGGGCAAACGGATAATCCGTACCGAACAGAATCTGACCGCTTCCGGCAAAGGCCTGAACGCATTTTAGCGTCGCATCCGAGGTCGACGTGGTGCACTCGTAATAGAGCTGCTTGAGGTAATGGGAGACGCCAAGCGGGGCGAATGTTTCGTACGGCAAGCGTCGCTCCAGCATGCTGGCGATCCGCCCGGCGAGGAACGGAATAGTCCCGCCGTTGTGAGCCAGAATAAACTTGATGTCCGGATAGGTGTGAAACACGCCCGCGCGCAGCAAGCTCACCACGGCGCGCGTTGTGTCGAAGGTGAACTCCACGGCCGCGGGCAGCACGTCGATATCGAACGACAGGCTCCCCGGCCCGATCGTCGGATGGATGAAGACGACGGCGCGCCGCCGGTTCAACTCCTCGAAGACCGGACGAAACGCCGGATCACCGAGATACTGATTGCCGTAGCTGGCGATCAGGCCGACGCCGTCGAACCGCGAGCATTGCTGCAGAGTCTGCAAACTCGCATCGACATGGGGCATGGGAAGAACGGCGAAGGTCCCGAACCGATCGAGATGATCACCGGCAACCTGCGCCAGCTCGTCGTTGCAGATTTTGGCGAGTTCCACCGCCGTGGAGAGGTCCTCGGAATACGCGCCGGGGCTCGATATCGACAGCAGCGCGGCGTGAAGACCGCCGCGCTCAAGCATCTCCAGGCTCGCCTGGGCGGTCCAATCCGGGATCTTCGCGCCGCCGATGGACGCCACCCCTAGCCGCTCCAGCTCCTGCCGATAGCGGGCCGGGAGGATATGATGGTGCACATCAATCCAACGAACAGAATCCATATTTCTATCCAGCGCCTGCAAGGCCACATCCATGTCCGACGGAATACTCAGTAAGTCGATCGGCCGCCGGACAGATCGAACACCGCGCCGGTGCTGAACGAGCATTCCTCGGAACTCAGCCAGGCAACCAGCGCGGCAATCTCTTCGGGCTTGCCGAAGCGTCCAAGCGGAATCTTCGACAACATGAAATTGATGTGCGCCTGGGTCATCTGGCTGAACAGCGGCGTTTCCACTGCAGCCGGTGTCACACAGTTCACGCGGACATTCGAGTCGACCAGCTCTTTTCCCAGCGATTTGGTGAGTGCAATGATCGCTCCCTTGCTGGTGCTGTAAGCCGAAGCGTTCGGATTTCCTTCTTTACCCGCGACGGATGCGATGTTGACGATGCGGCCGTAGTCGCGCCGACGCATCCCCGGAACAATCGCCTTGGAGCAATAGAAGACACCGTCGACGTTGATGCTCATCACCTTGCGCCAATCGTCGATGCCATAATCCCAAAGCTTGGCATTCGGGCCGGTGATGCCGGCATTGTTCACCAGAATATCAATGGCGGGCAGCCGCGCTTCCGTCTCCTTCACGGCCGCTGCGACGGATGCCGGGTCCGAGACATCAACGCGAACCAGATCGAACCCGTACAAGGCTTCTTTCCGGCTGTCGGGAAAATTCAGATCCCAGATCGCAACGCGGGCGCCGGAAGCGCGAAACCGTTCCGCAATCGCATAACCCAGTCCGGACGCGCCGCCGGTGACAACGGCGTTGCGTCCCGACAAGTCGATTTGATTCATTGCATGTCCTTTGCCGTCTCGGCTTTGGCCATCGCCATGCCGACGATCCACTCCGGAATGGGCCGCTGATAGACCACGTCCATTTTATACGGACCGGCCGCCGCCTGCCCGGCGAGCGCCGCAACCCATGTCCGGACTTCGTGACCGGCCCGCCCCGCTTCTTCGGTGATCGCGCTGTCGCTGTAACGATCGATGGCATCCATATCGGCACTCTGCAGCACCGAGAGGAATGTGCGATCCCATCCATCATTGAGCTCGCGCAGATTGCCCTTCTTGGCGGCGAAATCCTGCCCAGCCTGGAGCGTCCGCGCCTCGCGTTGCTTGCGCGCTTCCGCCGAAGGATTGCGGCCGGCGATCAACGTCTCCTGAACCTCGGGAGGAGCAGACCGGATCGACGGCACCGGCGGATCATGG
>JBQCFU010000376.1:0-6227 GCA_051958775.1 Pseudolabrys sp. | reverse complement strand
GGGCCACATCTCCGGCCCGCACCCCCGCATTGGCCCGAAGGCTTCGGCGGACTGCTCCACCATCAAGACGCCTCTAGATGACGCCCCTCGTGAGCAGGACGGAGATAGGATTATAGTCAGTTAGGAAGAAAGTCAAGAGGGGCCAGAGCGCCGCACACTCTGTTCACCTCTCCCCGCGTGCGGGGAGAGGTCGACCGAGCAATTTGCGAGGTCGGGTGAGGGGCAGCTTGGTCCGAACTCTGCCCCTCACCCGGCTCGCGTTTCACGCTCGCCACCCTCTCCCCGTAAACGGGGCGAGGGCTTCACGGGCCGCCTCGTCCTTCGAGACGCGCACCTCGCCTACGGCTTCGGCGCGCTCCTCAGGATGAGGCGGGGTGAGAGTGGTGCGCGCTCTCCCCGTCATGCCCGCATTTATTGCGGGCATCCACGTCTTGCTTTCTTGCATAGAAGGAAGTCGTGGATGGCCGGGACAAGCCCGGCCAAGACGTGGTGAGAGTGGGGCCGCGCACTGGCAAGACGCGGATGCCCGGGCGAGGGTTTCGCTGGCCGCCTCGTCCTTCGAGACGCCGGACTCTTTCCGCCGTCATGCCCGCACTTGGTGCGGGCATCCACGTCTGGGATGACAGCGCTCATCTCATCGAAATCACCGGGACAAGCAACGGTGATGACCGTGGTGAGAGACGAAGCGTGGCCTTGTTTGCCCCTCCCGTAAGCGAGAGAGGGCTTTCCCTACACGCGCCGATGCATTCACCGCGCGCTGCGACCGAGATATGTATCGATCACCCGGCTGTTGCTGGCGAGATCGGAGGTCGGGCCTTCCAGCGTCACAGCGCCGTTCTCCAGCACGTAGCCGTAATCCGCCACCGCGAGCGCGGCACGCGCATTCTGCTCCACGAGCAGGATCGACACGCCGGTCTCGCGCAGCGACGTGATGATGCGGAAAATCTCCCGCACCATGAACGGCGCGAGGCCGAGCGAAGGCTCATCAAGCATCAGCACCTTCGGCCGTGCCATCATCGCGCGGCCGATCGCCAGCATCTGCCGCTCGCCGCCGGAGAGCGTGCTCGCCTCCTGCGTCGCGCGCTCCTTGAGGCGCGGGAAGCGGCGATACACCTCGTCGTAGGAGTCGGCGAACTGCCGCTCGCCCTTGCGCCAGCGGCTGAACGCGCCGAGCAGCAGATTGTCGCGGCAGTTGAGGTCGCCGAACAGTTCGCGGCGCTCCGGCACGAGGCACAGTCCCTGGCCGACGCGCTCCTCCACCGTTTCGGTGGCAAGCGAGCGTCCGTAATACTGCACCGCGCCGCGCGCGGGATGCAGGCCCATCAGCGCCGCCAGCATGGTTGTCTTGCCGGCGCCGTTCGGACCGATCACCGAGACGATCGAGCCTTCCTTCAGGGTGATCGACGCATCGGTCAGCGCCAGCACCTTGCCATAGGACACCGACAGGCCAGTGGCTTGCAGCGCGACGGTCATTCGACGCCTCCGAGATAGGCTTCGATCACCTTCGGATTGGCCTGGATCTCCGCCGGCGTGCCTTCGGCGATCTTCTGGCCGAACTCCATGACGACGATGCGGTCGGCAAGCCCCATGACGAATTCCATGTCATGCTCGACCAGCAGCAAGGTCACGCCGTCGTCGCGCACGCCGCGCAGCACGGCGGCGAGTTGCCGCTTCTCCTCGTAGCGCAGGCCGGCAGCCGGTTCATCGAGCAAAAGGAGCAGCGGGTCGGCCGCGAGCGCGCGGGCGATCTCGACGATGCGCTGCTGGCCGAGCGCAAGACTTTCCGCCGGCACGTCGCGCCATGGCGTCAGGCCGACGCGGTCGATCTGGTTCGCCGCCTCGCGCAACAGCCGCCCTTCCTCGGCGCGGTCGAGCCGCAGCGCCGCGGCGGCGATGCCCTGCCGGCCGCGCACATGCGCACCGAGCGCGACGTTCTCCAGCACCGACATGTGCGGCCGCAGCAGCACGTGCTGGAACGTGCGGGCGATGCCGCGTTTCAGGATCTCGCGCGAGCGCAAGCCGCCGATACGGTCGCCGCGGAAACGCACGTCCCCGCGCGTCGGCTTGAGCACCCCGGTGACGACATTGAACAAGGTCGACTTGCCGGCACCGTTCGGGCCGATCAGCGCGACGATCTCGCCGGCCTTGATGTCGAACGACACGTCATTGACCGCCGTGAGCCCGCCGAACTGGCGCCGCACCGCATCGAGCGTCAGCATCGTTTCGCCGGCAGCCGGCCGAGTCCGGCGCGGCAGCGGTTCCGCCGCTTCCGGCACCGGGATCACATCGTGATGCGTGAAGCGGCGAGCGATGGTCGGCACCACGCCGGAGCGCGCATACTGCATCAGCAGGATGATCATGATGCCGAATACGATGATCTCGAACTGGCCGGTCTGACCGACCAGGAGCGGCGTCACCGTCTGCAAACCCTGCTTGAGCACGGTGTAGATCGCTGAGCCGACGATGGCGCCCCAGACGCTGACAGCGCCGCCGATCACGGTCATGAAGAAATATTCGATGCTCGGCACCAGCCCGAACGGCGACGGATTCACGAAGCGCAGGAAGTGCGCGTAAAGCCAGCCGGACAGCGACGCCAAGAGCGCCGCGTAGAGGAAAATCTGCAAGCCCACACGCGCGGTGTCGATGCCGAAGGCTTCCGCCATCGGCGTGTTGCGGCCGCCGGAGCGTACGGCGCGGCCGAACCGCGACTGCAGGATGTTCTGGATGCTGATCAGCGCGAGCAGCACCGCCGCCCAGATCAGATAGAAATAAGCCCAGTTCTCGCCGAAACTGATCGGCCCGATCGACAGCACCGGCAGGTTCGACAACCCGCTGTGCTGGCCGAGCGCCTCCACATTGGCGAAGACGTAATAGAGGCTGATGCTCCACGCGAGCGTGCCGAACGGCAGATAATGCCCCGACAGCCGCAAGGTCAGCACGCCGAGCACGAAGGCGGCGATCAGGGTCAGCACCAGGCCGAGCAAGAGCGTGAGCCACGGCGACACGTGATAGGCGGTCGTCAGATAGGCCGTGGTATAGGCACCGATGCCGGCGAATGCCGCCTGCCCGAACGACATCAACCCGCCGTGGCCGCCGATCAGCACGAGGCCGAGCACGATCAGGCTGGCGAGCCCGATATAATTGGCCACCGTCACGTAGAACGGTGACAGCACCAGCGGCGCGACGACGACGCAGAGCGCGGCGATAAGCAGGGCGATCCGGCGGCTCATAGATCCTCCTGCTCCTCGTCCGGCATCGTACGCAGCGACAGCCAGACCAGCGCCGGGATCAACAGCGCAAACACGATCGCTTCCTTGTAGGCGCTGGAATAGACCGCGCCGAAGGATTCGATCAGGCCGACCAGCAGCGCACCGACGATCGCCAGCGGATAGCTGATCATGTTGCCGAGGATCGCGCCGACGAATGCTTTGAGGCCGATGATGAAGCCGGAATCGTAATAGATCGTGGTGAGGCCGCCGGCGAGGATGCCGGAAATGACACCGATCAGCGCCGCCAGTGCGAGGCAAAGCTTGCCGACCATCGGATAGCTGATGCCGACGATGCGCGCCCCGAGGCGATTCACCGCCGTGGCGCGCAGCGCCTTGCCGAGCACGGTGAATTCAAACAGCAGATACAGCAGGATTGCGAAGGCGATGCCGGTGCCGACGATCAGCAGGGCCTGACTGCTGACGGTCATGGTGCCGAACGTCAGCTGCCCGTCGATCAGCGGATCGACGCGGAAGCCTTCGGGGCCGAAGAACAACAGTCCGGCACCTTGCAGCACGAAGTGCACGGCAATGGCGATGACAAACAACAGCCGCACCGAGGCATTGGCGACCGGCTGGAACGCGATGCGATAGACGAACGGACCGAGCGGCACGATCAGCGCGACTGTCAGCAGAATCTGGACCAGCGCGGCCGGCTTGCGCGGACCGAAATAGACCGCGGCGGCGATGATCAGCGCCGGCAGCAGCGCATTGACCGCGAGCATATGCGGCAGCCGATGCACGCGGCCGGCACGCATCAGCGCCGCGCCATCCATCACGCAGACGATCGCGGCGAGCAGTCCCACCAGATAGATGATGTTCGGCGTCTGGCCGAGCTGGAACGCGGCGAGCGTCAGCGCGCCGAAGGTGACGAACTCGCCCTGCGGCACGAAGATGATGCGGGTGGTCGCGAACACCAGCACCGAGGCGAGCGCCAGCAGCGCATAGATCGCCCCGGTGAGGATGCCGTCCTCGGCGAGGATCAGCGCGATATCCCACGTCATGCTGTGCGCGCCTGCGGCTGCGGAAGAGCGGCCGTGTGCTTCAAGGCAGCGGGTGGAAGGCGTTGCCCTTGACCGTGACCATCACGCGCGCCCGCTTGTCGAGGCCGTTATGGTCGGTCGCGGTCATCTTATAGATGCCGTTGGCGCCGACAATATCCGGGTTGCTCTGCATGGCATCGCGCAATGCGACGCGGAATTCCGGCGTGCCGGGCTTCGCGGTCTTGAGCGCGACCGGCACCGCCGCCGACAGCACCTTGAATGCATCCCACGAATAGGCGGCGAAGGTGTTGACCGAATTGGCGCCGAACTTGTCGTTATAGACCTTGGTGAACTTCAGCGCCTCGGCCTTGATCGGATTGCTGTCGGGCAATTCGGCGGCGACCGCGAACGGGCCGGCCGTGGCGATCACGCCTTCCAGCGATTTTCCGCCGACACGCAGGAAGTCGCGATTGATGACACCGTGCAGGAAATAAACCTGGCCCTTGTAGTTGCGTTGCACCAGTTCGAGTTGCGGCAGGGCAGCCGGCGTGCCGGACGCGCTGACGAAGATCGCGTCGGGCTTCGCCGCGACGATCTTGAGGATCTGCGCGGTGACGCTGGTATCGGTGCGGTTGTAGCGCTCGCTGGCGACGAGCTTCATGCCGAGCGGCTCCATCAGCTTCTGCATCGACGACAGATTGTGCTCGCCGAGACTGTCGGCGAAGCCGATATAGCCGATGTTCTTGTAGCCCTTGGCATGCATGTGCTCGACCATGCCTTCGACCATCAACGCCGCCGGCTGCGCCATGGCGAAGCTGAACGCGTTGGTGCGCGAGGGGCTGAGACAGATCTGCGGCGTCTTGGTCTGGAGCGCGACCTCGGCCATGGCCGTGCAGGACGGGATCGAGCTCGAACCGAGGATCACGTCGGCCTGATTCTGCTCGGTAAGCTGGCGCATGTTCTTGACGGCGACGCCCGGATCACCGCCGTCGTCGAGGAAGATGTAGCGCACGGAGACGTCGCCGATCTTCTGCGGCAGCACCTCGGCGCCCTGCTTCATCGGAATGCCGATTGACGCCGTCTGCCCGGTGGCGCCGAGCGTCACGCCGATGGTCACTTCCTGAGCCTGCGCCCCAACGCCGGCCACGAGCAGCATCCCGGCCGAGAAAGCCGCGCCGCGTGCGAAACGAAACACCATGCCATCCTCCCCTTCAGCAAGGCCGCTTGTTGCCGCGGCTACAATACAGTGCTGTATGGCTTATCTTTGAATTATTCCGATGTCAAATGCGTCATTTTGTACGATAAAATCGCTATTTTCGATTGCGTTGATCGATCAACCATACAGTTCTGATTGGTTTGATATATCGGCGGACGGCCGGCCTGCAGCCCAGCAAAAAGGCCCGACCGGCAGCGAGCCGATCGGGCCTGAAGGCCGAGCCGCCGCCATGGATCTATGGTCCCGGCGGCAGGGAGCGTCCCGTCCGCGCAATCTCGCGCAGCGCCTTGCGGTCGGTCTTGTTGACGCCGGTTTTCGGCAGCGCCGCCGCGAAGGTCACCGACACCGGCACCTTGTAGGCGGCAAGATTGGCGCGGCAGTGCGCGAGAATGTCGTCCTCGCCGGCGCTCGCGTCGTCGCGCAGCACGACGAAGGCGCGCACCACCTCGCCGCGGAAATTGTCGGGCACGCCGACCGAGGCGGCATCCGCCACTGCCGGATGCGCCAACAGCACGTCGTCGATCTCACGCGGATAGACGTTATAGCCGCCGACCAGCACCAGATCCTTGAGCCGGTCGCGGATGAACAGGAAGCCGTCGGCGTCGAACTCGCCGATATCGCCGGTGTGCAGCCAGCCGGCGCGCAGCGTCTGCCGCGTCTCCTCCGGCAGATTGCGATAACCGGTCATGATCTGCGGGCCGCGCGCGCGGATTTCGCCGCGCCCACCGACCGGCAGAACGGTGCTGCCGTCCTGCGTGTCGA
>JBQCFU010000375.1:0-6053 GCA_051958775.1 Pseudolabrys sp. | reverse complement strand
GCCAGCGCGGCGCGCAGCAGATTCAAACCTCGACCTCCGGCCGGACCATCCGTCCGACAATAAGCTGTTCGGATTGCAAAGAAATTTCGAAGTTCCCCTCATCCCCAGGCGATCTAAGCGGTCACATTGTGCCGATTTCGCGGCCGAAATTCTGGTTGTGTCATCCGACGAATGGCGGGTCTCCCCAAACCCGCCATGAAATCCGACCTGATTTTACAGGGTCAGGACGATTTTGCCGATATGGGCGCTGGATTCCATCCGGGCGTGGGCGGCCGCGGCCTCGCGCAGCGGGAAGGTCGAATCCATGATCGGCTTCACCGTGCCAGCGGCGATCAGCGGCAGCACATGCTGCTCGATCGCCTTGGCGATGGCGCCTTTGTCGGCGACCGAGCGCGAGCGCAGCGTCGAGCCGGTGTGGTGCAGGCGCTTGAGCATGATGCGGCGGAAGTCCACGGTCGCTTTCGGCGAGCCCTGGAAGGCGATCTGCACGATCCGGCCTTCGACGCCCGCGGCTTCGTAGTTCCGTTCGATATAGTCGCCGCCGACCATGTCGAGGATGACCTCGGCGCCTTTGCCGTCGGTCGCGGTCTTGGTCGCGGCGACGAAGTCTTCCGTCTTGTAGTTCACCGCGACATCGGCGCCGAGCTTGCGCGCGGCGTCGCATTTTTCCGCCGAGCCGGCGGTGGTGATGACGCGTGCGCCGAACTGCTTGGCGAGCTGGATTGCGACGGTGCCGATGCCCGACGTGCCGCCATGCACCAGCAACGTCTCACCGCGGTTGAGCGCGCCGCGCTCGAACCCATTGTGCCAGACGGTGACGAAGGTTTCCGGGATCGCCGCCGCTTCCACCATCGACAGGCCGGCCGGAATCGGAAGTGCGTGGTTTTCATAGGCGAGGCAGTATTCGGCGTAACCGCCGCCGACGACGAGGGCCATCACCTTGTCGCCGAGCTTCCAGCGCGTCACGCCGCTGCCGAGCGCGACAACTTCGCCGGCGATCTCGAGGCCGGGCGTGTCCGGCGCGCCCTTCGGCGGCGGATAACCGCCGCGCCGTTGCGCGACGTCCGGACGGTTGACGCCGGCGGCAGCGACCTTGACGAGGATTTCGCCAGCGCCCGGCTGCGGCACCGCGATCTCCTGCGGCACCAGCACCTCCGGTCCGCCCGGAGCGGGAATGGCAATCGCAGTCATGCGGGTCGGCAGCGCCGTCATCGGATGTCCTTTGCGGTTCGTCGCGGTCGATATGAATATGATGCTGAAGTCTTAGTCCGCTCGCCCGGGTGTGACAACCCAGCGTCACGCGACTAAAATCGGCACGCAAATCCGGTACCGAAAATGTGATTGCTGCGAGGTGTCATGGCTGCCAGCGAAGACGACGATCGCCCGAAGAAAAAAATCGTGCACGAGATCGGACAGGATCTCTCGCTGTTGTCGGCTGCTGAACTCGGCGAACGGATCGCTGCGCTGAAGGATGAAATTGCGCGGCTCGAAGCCGACGCTGCACGCAAAGGTGCGTCGCGCGCGGCAGCGGATCTGTTTTTCAAGAAGTGAAGAAAACGCCCATTTGATCGATAAAATTCGACTTAACTCGTCGTTAATGTTTCTCGATCATTAATCATGCTGTCCATCTTCGTGGACGTGAGTGGCTCCTGTCCACTCTGTTTGACGCCTCCCTGTTATCAACTGAGCCGCCCATTCGGCGGCTCTTTTTTTAACCATGTTGTCCCGTTTTGGGGCAAAACTTTTCGTTGGCAACCATATCTGCAGTCCAGTTCTGGACAGCTGCCCCAGACCCAGCCATCTTCACGTCGTAAACGGTTGGTAAACGAGTGACTGGGGCGTACCGATATGTTCGAGAAATCCTTGCAGCATAGCGCGCCTGTGTCGTTCAGCGAGCGGCTGGCCAGTTCGCCGGCGTTCTCCGACATGTTCCGCGACGGCATGGCGCTGGTTGAAGAAACCGCCGGCTATCTTGATGGTCCCGGCCGCAAGGAAGCCAAGCTCCTCGACCGCACCGCGGCGCTGGCCTATGCCACCGAGAGCATGCGGCTGACCACGCGTCTGATGCAGCTTGCATCCTGGCTACTGCTGCATCGCGCGGTGCGTGAAGGCGAGATGTCGCTCGCGCAAGCCAACAAGGAAAAGAACAAGGTCAAGTTCGCCGGCGGTGAGAAGCTTGAATCGCATCTGATGGAATTGCTGCCGGAGCGGCTGCAGTACCTGATCGCGCGGGCCAACGACCTGCAGGTGAAAGTGCGGCGTTTCGATGCGACGCTGCGCAATGCGGCGCAGGAGGAGCATGCGCCGGTGGTGAGCCCGGTGAGCCATCAGCTCGGGCTGCTGCGCGCGGCGTTCGAACAGAGCGCGCACTAAGCCGCGACCCGGAAAAGCTCACGCCGGATTTTCGTCTCGACGATCCGTCAAAAACAAAAAGCCCCGCGCGAGCGGGGCTTTGTCTTTCCGCTGCCGGAACAGCGAGAATTACTTCTTGGCGTCTTCCTTGAGGAAGCCCGAGAACTTCTTCTGGAAGCGCGACAGACGACCGCCGCGGTCCATGAGCTGCTGCTGGCCGCCGGTCCAGGCCGGGTGCGACTTCGGGTCGATGTCGAGCGCCAGCACGTCGCCTTCCTTGCCCCAGGTCGAGCGGGTGATGAATTCGCTGCCATCCGTCATCTTGACGGTGATGGTGTGGTAGTCCGGGTGCAGGTCGGCCTTCATGACGCTCAAATCCCGCGCGCCGCCGGCGCGCTTGTCTGGAGGTTGATGGAATTGCCGCGCTCTATACAGGAGGCGGCGGCCGCGGGCAAGTCGCCGGATTGCCTCTCCTGCGGCGGAAAAAGCCCTTGTTTTGCCGTAGCTTGGGGGGCATTTTGCGAAGGGTTCCAGCAAGCGGGCTTGGTTGCCGCCCGGAACCATCCAGAGAGCGGTCGAGAGGCGTTCAAGATGCGCTTCCGGGCGCGCTGATGTCGGGTTTGCGGTGCCAGAGCGGGTTGCGGTGGAATGAGTGCGGAGACGGCCAGCGATCAATCAGCCGAGGCGGCTGCCCGGCGCCGTAATTTGCGGCCGTTGCGCCTGCTGGTGCCCTATGTGGTGCGTTACCGCTGGCGCGCTGGCGCAGCCCTGGTTGGGCTGCTGATCGCTTCGGTCGCGACGCTGTGGTGCCGATCGCATTCCGGCGCATGATCGACTTCGGGTTTTCCGCGGATCGGATCGCGCTGATCAATCAGTATTTCAGCGTGATGCTGGCGATCGCCGCCGTGCTCGCGCTGGCGAGCGCCGCGCGCTTTTACCTCGTCACATCGCTCGGCGAGCGCGTGGTGGCGGATCTGCGCGAGACCGTGTTCGCGCATATCACGCAGCTGTCGTCGTCGTTCTTCGATCAGGCCAAGACCGGCGAACTGGTGTCGCGGCTTGCCGCCGATACCACGCAGATGAAATCGGCGGTCGGCGCTTCGGTATCGATCGCGCTGCGCAATCTGGTGCTGTTCTTCGGCGCGGCGACGATGATGGTCATCACCAGCCCGCGGCTATCGCTGTTCGTGCTGCTCGCGATTCCCGTGATCGTGTTTCCGCTGGTGGCATTCGGCCGCGCCGTGCGCCGCCGCTCGCGCACCGCGCAGGACACGCTCGCCGAGGCATCGGCCTATGCGGCCGAGTTGATCGGTGCGACGCGCATTCTGCACGCCTTCACCAATGAGAAGATGGCGGCGGGACGCTTCGGCGCGGCGGTCGAGCGCGCGTTCGAGGCGGCGCTGCAATCGATCAAGGCGCGCGCGGTGCTCACCGCGATCATCATCTTTCTCGCCACCGGCAGCGTCATCACCATTCTCTGGGTCGGCGCGCAGGACGTAATCGCTGGTGCGATGACGCCGGGTCGGCTCGGGCAGTTCGTGCTGTTTGCCGTATTCGCTGCGAGCGGCCTCGGGCAACTGAGCGAAGTCTGGGGTGAAATCTCGCAAGCTGCCGGTTCGGCCGAGCGGCTTGCCGAACTGCTCGCGGTCGAGCCGGAGATCAAGGCGCCGGCGCAGCCGATCGCATTGCCGGTGCCGCCGCGCGGCGAGGTGACCTTCGATCAGGTGTCGTTCGCTTATCCGACGCGGCCGGAAACGACCGTGCTCGACGGCATTTCGTTCACGGTGAAGCCGGGCGAGAAGATCGCCATCGTCGGTCCGTCCGGCGCGGGCAAGAGCACGATCTTCCACCTGCTGCTGCGCTTCTATGATCCGCGCCAGGGTCGCATCTCGCTGGACGGCGTGAATATCGTTCAGACCGATCCGGCGGAGCTGCGGCAGCGCATTGCACTGGTGCCGCAGGACAGCGTGGTGTTTGCCGCATCGGTGCGCGACAACATCCGCTTTGGCCGGCTCGATGCGACGGATGCCGATGTCGCGCGCGCCGCCGAGCAGGCGCTGGCATCGGAATTCATCGAGCGGATGCCGCAAGGCTTCGACACCCAGATCGGCGAGCGTGGCATCACGCTGTCCGGCGGACAGCGTCAGCGTATCGCCATTGCGCGGGCGATCCTGCGCGATGCGCCGCTGTTGCTGCTCGACGAGGCGACGTCATCACTCGATGCCGGCAGCGAGCGGTTGGTGCAGGAGGCTTTGTCGCGGCTGATGCAGGATCGCACCACGCTGGTGATCGCGCATCGTCTCGCGACTGTGCTGTCGTGCGATCGGATCCTTGTGCTCGATCAGGGCCGGATCGTCGAGCAGGGTACGCACGCTTCTCTGTCGGCGGCCGGCGGGCTCTATGCCCGCCTGGCGCGCCTGCAGTTCGAAGCAGCGTAGAGTTATTTTTTAAGTTGACGTGTTTTCTTCACGCGAACCGGTTCCCACTTCGCTTGAACGCTTTGTTATTTCTTCTCGATGTTCGCCGCCTCGCGCACCTTCTCCCAGCGCGCGACCTCGGCGGTGATGTGCTTGCCGAAGGCGTCGGCGCTCGATGACTGAGCCACCGCGCCGGCCTTGGCGAGCTTGTCCTGCACATCCTTGGTGGCAAGCGAATCCGTCAGCGCCTTGTTGAGCGTGGCGAGCAGCGCGGGGGGCGTGCCGCGCGGGGCGACGAGACCGTACCAGGTGGTGACGACATAGCCCGGCAGTGCGCCGGATTCCTTCACGGTCGGCACGTCAGGCAGCGCCTCGAACCGGTCGTCGCCGGTGACGGCGATAGCCTTGAGCTGTCCCGACTTGATCATGCCGAGCACGGCCGGCACGGTTTCAAACAGCAGGTCGACTTGCTTGCCGATCACCGCGGTCGCCAGTTCCGGCGAGGTGCGGAACGGCACATGCAGCATGTTGACCTGCGCCATCTGCTTGAACAGTTCGCCGGTGAAATGCTGTGTGCCGCCGAAGCCAGGGCTGCCGAAACTGAGCTTGCCTGGCTGCGCCTTGGCGAGCGCGATCAGCTCTTTCACATTGTTTGCCGGAAGATCAGGCCGCGCGGCGATGATCAGGCCCGCGGTCGCCACCATGCCGACGGCGTCGAAAGCGGTGGCGGTGTCGTATTTCGGCGTGTTCGACAGCACGCCGGTGATGACATGACCATTGACCAGCAGGCCGAGCGTCGTGCCGTCCTTGTCGGCGCGCGCGACGGCTTCCGCGCCGATGGTGCCGCCGGCGCCGGGGCGGTTCTCGACGATCACCGGCTGGCCGAGCCGTTCCTGCAACGGTGGCTGCAGGATTCGCGCGACAATGTCAGTGCCGCCGCCTGCGCCGAAGCCGACGATGAGATGCACCGGCTTTTGCAGTGTGGTTTGCGCAGCAGCGGGCGCCACCGGCATGACACAGAGCGTCAGCGCGGCGGCTGCCATATGGAATGTTCGCATGAGATCCTCCCTGAGACCGTTCTGGAGCCGCCGTTGACGGCGGACATTGTGATGGGGCGGGAGTGTCCCGTTTTCTGCGCCTGATGTCAGGCGAAAAATCGCCACGTCCGTCGGTCATATCCCGTCAGGCGGGACGCCAGACCATGCGGTTCACTGGCCGGCCGGAGGTCGGATTGACGTCCTCACCTTCGTAACGAAAGCCGTGCTTCTCGTAGAAGTGGATGGC
>JBQCFU010000374.1:0-3090 GCA_051958775.1 Pseudolabrys sp. | reverse complement strand
GGGGGGGCTGTAGCTCGAGACCCCTAAATGTGGTACCGGTTTTTCTTGATTTAACATTATCAACCAGAATTGAGCGGGAGGTGTTATAAAGCCATTTGATTCTGACACAAAGCGAAGATCGGGCGAAGTCGAACGACTTCGCCCGATCTGCTTCTGCAGACCAAGCCGGTTCTGAAAACCAACTGCTTCTGAAACGATGACGGCCACGAAAGAAAGGGCGCGGGTACATCCGCCGTCGCCGCAATCTCGTGGCCGCTCTCACGGATCGATTGTCTTAAAAAGACCCGCCGGCGGAACCTGAGGCTCAACGCCGTTACAGCCCATATGGGGGCGATCCGCCGAACCGCAAGGGGCAAAAGCCTGCCAAACCGCCGGCATGGCGCCGGTTTCGGCCGAAAAGGCCGGAAATCAGGGCTCGAGTTCGCTGTCCCAGTAGAGATAGTCGACCCAGCTCTCGTGGAGATAGTTGGGCGGGAACAGCCGGCCGTTGCGGTGAAGGTGATGCACTGTCGGCTGGAAGGGCTGTTGCGACGGCCACATCTGCGCTTCGTCGACGGTCTTGCTGCCTTTGCGCAGGTTGCAGGGCGAGCAGGCCGCGATGACGTTGTGCCAGGTGGTGGTGCCGCCGCGCGAGCGCGGGATCAGATGGTCGAACGTCAGATCGTCCGGCGAGCCGCAGAACTGGCACGAGAACTTGTCGCGCAGGAAGACGTTGAACCGGGTGAAGGCCGGATAGAGCGACGGCTTTACATAGGTCTTGAGCGAGACGACGCTCGGCAGTTTCATGGCCGTGGTCGGGCTGCGCACCGCCGTTTCGTATTCGGCGACGATGTTCACGCGGTCAAGGAAGACGGCCTTGATCGTATCCTGCCATGACCACAGCGACAGCGGGTAATAGCTGAGCGGGCGGAAGTCGGCATTCAGGACAAGGGCTGGGAAGCCGTTTGTCGAAACACCGTTCGTCGAGACATGGGCGTTCAAGCAAACCCCATCGTTGCGGGTCGGCCCGGTCGCCGACCGATTCCCGGCACAGTCTACAGTCAGCATGACGGCAGTGTGAAGGCGGTTGCGCAAGCTCTGCCCCGGGAGTTGGATGGGACAAAGGTCGCGGTCAGAAAGCCGGGAACCTCTGCCGCCGGGCTGCATCTAAGCTCTGAGCAGGAAAAGAACCGATGCCGTCTACCCAGATTGAGCCCGACTCCACGGCCGATGCATCGCTGGTTGCCCGAATCCGGGCCGGCGACGAGGATGCCGTCCGCACGCTGGTCCGCCGCAACAATCAGCGGCTGTTCCGGGTCGCCCGCAGCATCCTCCGCGACGATGCCGAGGCCGAAGACGCGGTGCAGGAGGCCTATGTCCGGGCCTTCACCCATCTCGACGGTTTTCGCGGCGAGGCGCTGCTCTCCACCTGGCTGACGCGGATCGTTGTCAACGAGTCGCTCGGCCGCCTGCGGGCGCGGCGCCCTGTCACGCCGTGGATGGAAGATGTTGCCACCGATGGCGATGGCCAGGTGGTGCCCTTTCCCCTGATCTCGCCGCAGCCCGATCCGGAGCGCTCCATGGCTCAGCACGAAATCAAGGACCTTCTCGAACGCGCCATCGATGCGCTGCCGGATCCGTTCCGAGTCGTGCTGGTGGCCCGCGTTCTCGAGGAGATGAGCGTCGAGGAAACCGCGGCGCTGTTCGGCCTGCGGCCGGAAACGGTGAAGACGCGGCTGCATCGGGCGCGCGATATGCTTCGTCGCGATCTCGAACAGCAACTCGGCCCGATGCTGGCGCAGAGTTTTCCGTTCGCCGGTGCCCGCTGTGAACGCATGGCTGAAAAAGTTGTCATGCGTTTACGCGAATTGCGCTGATTGCCGGGAACCTGACGCGCGCTGCTGCATCCAACTCTCTGTGAACAGGCCGCGTGCGACCATCGGGGTCGCCGGGCCGATCAGGGAGCGATGCGATGTTGAAAATCGTCAGTGGCGTGTGCGCCGTGATGTTGCTGGGCGCGACCGCCGGATGGGCGCAGAGCGCCAAACCGAACGATGCGCAGATCGCGCATATCGCCTACACGGCAGGCGAAATCGATGTGAAAGCGGGCGAGCTCGCTTTGCAGAAATCCAAGAACAAGGACGTGCGCGACTTCGCCACCAGCATGGTCAAGGACCATCGCGCGGTGAACGAGAAGGCGCTTGCGCTGGTCAAGAAGCTCAAGGTGACGCCGCAGGATAACGACACCAGCAAGGCGCTGTCCAAGCAGGCGGCCGACAAACAGGCCGAACTGAAGAAGCTTTCCGGCGCTGCTTTCGACAAGGCCTATGTCGCCAACGAGGTCGCCTATCACAAGACGGTCGATAACGCGCTGGAGCAGACGTTGATTCCGTCGGCCTCCAATGCCGAATTGAAAGAGCTGCTGCAGACCGGACTGAAGATCTTCCAGGGCCATCTGCAGCATGCCGAGCATGTTGCGGCCGAGTTGAAGTAACGGCGATCCGGGAGACAGCAGAGATGCGGACGGATATCGTGCGGCCGGTCGTGCTCGGCCTGTCGCTGGGATTTGCCACGGCGGCGTTCGCCGCGGAAACCATTGCGATTACCATGGACAAGGTCGCCTTCGCGCCGACCGCTGTGTCCGCCCGCGTCGGCGACACCATCGAGTGGCGCAATGCCGATTTCGTGGCGCATACCGCGACTGCGCGCGACAAAAGCTTCGACATCAACGTTCTGCCGAACAAGAGCGGCAAGCTGGTGCTGAAGAAGGCCGGCAAGTTCGACTATTACTGCCGCTACCACCCGACCATGACCGGCACCATCACGGTGACGGAGTAGCGTCTACTTCAGGCGGCGAGCCAGAAACTCGCCGCCGTGGCGCAAGCCTTCCTGATCGATGCCGTGACCGACACCGGGCGAGACGTGCCATTCCACCGGCACGTCGAGCGCGGACAGGCCCTGTGCCGCCATGAATACGGCCTGCACCGGGATGAGTTCGTCGCGGTCGCCGTGTACCAGCAAGACCGGCGGGCGCGATCGGATGTCGGCGGCGAAATCCGTCTCCTCGTCGGGCGGCAGTACCAGCAAGCCGGAATAGCCGACGATCGCCGC
>JBQCFU010000373.1:0-6549 GCA_051958775.1 Pseudolabrys sp. | reverse complement strand
GCCGCCGAGCGTGCGGCCGCCGCGGCGCAGTTTGACCGGAATGAGATCGTCGTCGCTCGCGGCAGCGAGCCGCGGGCCGGCGAAGCGGATCAGCACACCGCCGTCGTCGATCCAGCGCATCAGCTTGTCATGCGCGTCGCCGGTGACTTTGCCGACATCGGCGAGGACCAGCAGTGGCAGCCGCTGATCGAGGAAACGCGTCACCGCGTCGGCGGGTGCGGCATTGTCGATGATGCGCACATCCGCAAACGGATTGAGCGCGCGGCCGATATAGAAGGTCGAGCCGAGTAGCGGCTGCGCGGTGTCGGTGCTGGCGCCGGAGATCACGCCGACGGTGCGTCGCCGCCAGCGCTTGTCGAGCAGTTGCACCGCGCCGGCGGAGCGTTCGCCGACGACCTCGATGCGTGCGGTGTCGTTGCGGATCTCGACCGGCAGATCGAACGTTGCGTCGGTCTCGCGTTCGCCGCCCTTGAACTGATAGCGGGCGTCGCCGAGCGGCAGACCTTTCAGGTCGACCGCCCGCACCGTGCCGGCGTCGGGACCGCCGGTTGCGCCGCGCAAGACCTTCACCGAAAGACCCGACGCGGTGTTTTCGGCCGCCGTCAAGGCGAGCGGGGGCGCGATGCCGCCCGCGACCACGGTAAGGCTATGTTCGCCGGCGACGCGTTTCAGCGCGGTCGCGAATTCCGCGCCCTTGCCGTCGTCGAGACTGTCGGAGAGCCAGATCATCTCGACCGCGGGCGTGCGCGCGAGGAAGCGTTCCAGCGGTGCGATCGCCGCCATCCGGTCCGGCAGATAAGGCTGCGGTCGCAACTGGCGCAGTTGCACGCGCGCCGCGCCGGGCGGCTGCAAGGAAATATCGCGCGCGGTCTGCGAGACCGGCACGATGGCAACGCCGCGACCATCGGCTTCGGCGCGGCCGATCAGTTCGTCGGCGGTGCGCACGCGCGCATCCCAGGTTGCGGCGGCGGCCCAGCCGTCATCGATCAGGATCGCAAGCGGCGCGCTACGCTCAGACGTCGCCAGCGACGGATTCCACAATGGTCCGGCGGCGGCGATGATCACCAGCGCGGCAAGCAGGAGCCGCAGCAAGGTGAGCCACCACGGTGTGCGCGCCGGTTGCTGCTCCTTCGGCACGATGTCGAACAGGAGCCGCGTCGGCGGAAAGGCGATGCGTTGTGGCCGCGGCGGTACCAGCCGCAGCAGCCACCACAGGACCGGCAGGCTGATCAGGCCGAGCAGGATCAGCGGCTGCGCGAAGGCGAGGGGCAGGCTGCCGATCATGCGGCGCCTCGTGCTTCTGCCGCTGGTCGCGTTACAGGCGCGAAATCCTGACCCATGCGCGCATGCAAGGCGAGCAGGAGTTCGTTCGGGCTGCGGTCGGTGCGATGCACGACGAAACTCCAGCCGCGCCGTTCCGCTTCGGCGCGCAGGCCCGCGCGATGCGCATTGAGCCGCGTTGTGTAATCGTCACGCCAGGTTTCGGCGCGGCCGGCAGTGATGGCGCCGGCACCTTCCGGTTCGACAAATTCGACGCGGCCGGAATAAGGGAAGGTCTCTTCCGCCGGATCGACCACCTGCACGAGATGTCCGTGCGCCCCGGTCGACGACAGCAGGGCGATGGTCTGCGCGATCTCGGCGAGCGGCGACCACAAATCCGAAAAGACGACAATCTCCGACAGCGGCGACGGTGCGAACTGCGGCGGCAGGCTCGGCCGTGCGGTCGGATCGTGCAGGATCGCTTCCGCCATCTTCTCGATGACGTTGCGGCTGGCGCTCGGCCGCAGCAGGCCGGGAATGCCCGCGCGTTCGCCGCCCTGCACCAGGATCTCGGCGAGCGCGAAGCTCAGCACCAGCGTGCGCTCGAGCTTGCTCACCGGTGCGAGCTTGGACTGGAACGCCATCGACGGCGAACGGTCCGGCCATAGCCACACGGTATGCGACGCTTCCCATTCGCGTTCGCGCACATAAAGATGATCATCGCGCGCCGAGCGCCGCCAGTCGACGCGATGCGCGGCCTCGCCGGAAACGAAACGGCGGAACTGCCAGAAGTTCTCGCCGACGCCGGCGCGGCGGCGGCCGTGCGTGCCGTGAATGATGGTCGCGGCGACCCGATGCGCGTCGAGGATCATGCGCGGCATGGCGTCTGCCAGCGCGCGACCGCTGCCGGTCGCACGGGTAATGGCGGTGCTTTCGGGCTCGGCGCCGGTGCGCGCGGTGGCCATGCGCGTCCCTAGCCGAGCCGCGCCGTCAGCCGGTCGATCACCGCGGTGACGCTCTCGCCTTCGGCGCGCGCCGAGAAGGTGAGCGCCATGCGATGTTTCAGCACCGGTTCGGCGAGCGCGACCACGTCATCGACCGACGGCGCAAGGCGCCCTTGCAGCAGCGCGCGGGCGCGGCAGGCGAGCATCAGCGCCTGGCTGGCGCGCGGGCCGGGGCCCCAGGCGATCGATTTGCCGAGATCACCGGCATCCGGGCCCGGGCGCGCGGAGCGCACCAGCTTGAGGATGGCGTCGACCACGCTGTCGCCCACCGGCAGGCGACGCACCAGCCGCTGGGCAGCGAGCAGGTCGTCAGCGGTCATCGCGGTTTTCACCACGCTCTCTTCCGCGCCAGTGGTGTCGAACAGGATGCGGCGCTCTGCCGCTTCGTCCGGATAGTCGACGTCGATCTCCATCAGGAAGCGGTCGAGCTGCGCTTCCGGCAGCGGATAGGTGCCTTCCTGCTCCAGCGGATTTTGCGTCGCGAGTACATGGAACGGCTTCGGCAAGTTGTGGCGCGTGCCGGCCACCGTGATGTGCTGCTCCTGCATCGCCTGCAGCAGCGCCGACTGGGTGCGCGGCGAGGCGCGGTTGATCTCGTCGGCCATGAGGAGTTGCGCGAACACCGGGCCGGAGATGAAGCGGAAGCCGCGCTGGCCGCCGGCGCTTTCTTCCAGCACTTCGGTGCCGAGGATGTCGGACGGCATCAGGTCCGGCGTGAACTGGATGCGCCGAGCGTCGAGGCCGAGCGCGCCGCCCATGGTTTCGACCAGCTTCGTTTTGGCGAGACCCGGCACACCGACCAGCAGCGCATGGCCGCCGGACAGCACCGTGATCAGGGCGCGCTCGACCACGGTCTCCTGGCCGAAGATCACCGCGCCGATCGCGTCGCGCGCCGCGCGGACATGGGCAGAGGTCGCCTCCGCCTGGCGCACGATCATGTCTTCCAGTTTCTCGGTGGTCGCCGTCATGCTGGCTCCGTCTCGCTCGCTGTCTGTCAGGGGACTGCCGGCTGGCAGCTTTCCCGCGTGCATCTTGCGCACTGCCTGCCAGCGAAAGGGCGATCCCGGATATCGACCGGCGCTGATAGAGTGGCTTTGTCGGCGGACAGCTTACGCTATCTTCCGGCCGTCCGGTGCTGAATCACGAAAATGCGAACAGGCCCGTATGGGTTTGAATTGCATAGGCAAACAATGGCGAAGGCAGGGCAAAAAGGGTTGGATGCGCTGGTGGCAGGGGTGCCGCGCGAATCGCGCGGGCTGCCGCCCGTGCATCTGTGGAATCCGCCGTTCTGCGGCGACATTGATATGCGGATCGCGGCGGATGGAACCTGGTACTACATGAAAACGCCGATCGGTCGCCCGGCGCTGGTCAAACTGTTTGCCTCGGTGCTGAAGCGGGAGGACGAGCATTATTTTCTCGTCACGCCTGTGGAGAAAGTCGGGATCGTCGTCGACGACGCCCCGTTCCTCGCGGTCGAGATGCAGCAGGAAGCGGGCACCTTGCGCTTCCGCACCAATGTCGACGACTGGGTGGATTGTGACACGGACCACCGCTTGCGCTTCGAGCCGGAATCGGCGACCGGCGGGCTGAAGCCTTATCTCCATGTCCGGCGTGACCTGTGGGCCAAGGTGACGCGGGCTTTGTTCTATGACCTGGTCGCGCTCGGCGAGGAGCGCGATGTAGACGGACGGCGCATGTTCGGCGTCGCCTCGGCCGGGGCATTCTTCCCGATGGCCGAGGCCGACAGCCTCAAGGAGTTTGCATGAACGGGCAGGCGGCGCGCGCCGCGTTATTTTCCTCCGATGATTTCTTCGCGCGCGCGATAGAGCGGCTGACGCTCGACGTGCCCGAGGGGCTGCGCGATCCGTCGATCGTGCCGAAGCGCGGCGATCACGATATCGATCCGGTGATGACCGAGATCGCGATGGTGCGGCCGATCCGCCCGGCGGCAGTGCTGGTGCCGATCGTCGAGCGCGACGAGCCGACCGTGCTGTTCACCCAGCGCGCCGCGCATCTGCCGGATCATCCGGGGCAGGTCTCCTTTCCCGGCGGCAAGATCGATCCGGGCGATGCCGATCCGCTGGCGGCGGCGTTGCGCGAAGCGGAGGAGGAGATCGGCCTCGACCGAAAATTTGTAACACCGATCGGCTATCTCGATCTCTACATGACGACGCTCGGCTATCGCATCGTCCCGACGGTGGCGCGCGTCTCGCCGGATTTCGCACTCACGCTCAACACCGCCGAAGTGGATCATGTGTTCGAGGTGCCGCTTCCCTTTCTGCTGGAGCCCGACAACCGGCGGACCATCACGCGCGAATGGAAGGGACTGCCGCGCACGGTCTATGCGGTGCCGTTCGGCGAGCGCAATATCTGGGGCGTGACCGCCGGCATTGTGAAAAATCTTTACGACCGGATCCTCGGCCCATGATCCGCCCGGTTCTCACCGAGGTGGCACTGTTTCTGGTGCCCTTCGTGCTTTACGCCGTGTTTCTGGTGGCGACGCAGCGCGGGCTGTTGCATCCGGACAACTGGCCGTGGACGCGGCTGATCTGGCTCACCATCGCCGCGTTGATGCTGATGCTGTCGAGCTTCGTCTATCTTGCCAATCATTCCGGCGCGCCGGTCGGTCGCGAATATGTGCCGGCGCATGTGGATGACAGCGGCACATTCGTGCCCGGGCGGATCCGATGAGCGAACGTGTGATGATCACCGATGCGCCATGGCTCGCCTCAGGCCCGCTGTCGCAACTGATGCTGGCGCTCAACAGCGGCGGCGAAGAGGCACGGGTGGTCGGCGGCGCGGTGCGCAATGCGCTGCTCGGCGAGCCGATCGGTGACATCGACATCGCGACGACGGCGCTGCCGGACGAAGTGTTGCGGCGTGCGGAGCGCGCTGGCTTCAAGGCGGTCCCGACAGGCATAGCGCACGGCACCGTGACAGTGGTGATCGAGAGCAAGCCCTTCGAGGTGACGACCCTGCGGCAGGACGTCGAGACGTTCGGCCGGCACGCGACGGTGGCGTTCGGCCGCGACTGGACGGTGGACGCCGAGCGCCGCGACTTCACCATGAATGCGCTCAGCGCCGGCGCCGACGGCCGGGTTTACGATCCGGTCGGTGGACTGCCGGACCTGCGCGCGCGGCATGTGCGGTTCCTCGGCGATCCGTCGCGGCGGATCGAAGAGGACTATCTGCGCATCCTGCGCTTCTTCCGGTTTCACGCGGCCTATGGGCGCGGCGAACTCGACCGCGACGGGCTGCTTGCGTGCATCCGCGGGCGCGAAGGGCTCGATCGCCTGTCGCGCGAGCGCGTGCGTGCGGAACTGGTCAAGCTGCTGATCGCGCAGGGCGTCGTCGAGACGCTGACGGCGATGAACGATTCCGGATTGCTGACGCGCGTGCTCGCCGGTGTCGCCAATCTCGCCCATCTCGAACGTCTCGTCGCCATCGAGCAAGCGCTCGCACTCCCGGCGGCGGCGATGCGTCGGCTCGGCGTGATGGCGGTGAACGTTGTCGAGGATGCGGAGCGGCTGCGCGATCGCTTGCGGCTGACCAATTCGGAATTCGACCGGCTGATTTCCATCGCCGAGGACTGGTGGCGCGGCCCGCCGCCGATCGTCAATCGCGCGCGGGCGATGCTCTACGAAGCGGGGCCTGAGAACTTCACCGATCACGCGCTGGTCGGCTGGGCGCGCTCCCATGCGGCAGTGAACGATCCGGCGTGGACTGCCTATGCGACGCTGTCGCAGCACTGGAGCGCGCCGGTATTTCCGTTGCGCGCTGCCGATTTCCTGACGCGCGGCGTGGCGAAAGGTCCGGCGCTCGGCGCGGCACTCGCAACCGCGGAGCGTGCCTGGATCGCGGCCGGCTTCCCGACCGACCCGTCGGCGATCGCGCAGATCGCCGATCAGGCCGTACGGCCGACTTAAAGCTCAGTTCTGCCGGCCGAAGTCGTTTTCGATCTTCGCCCAGTCGTTGAAGCCGACGATGGTCTTGTATTCCTCGAAGCCGACGCCGTGACCGATGAAGCTGGTATCGCCTTGCGACAGCTTCGACAGCACGTCCTGCATCGTTTTGACCGCGTGCATCAGCAGCGAGATGCCGTAGATCGCGATCCGGAAGCCCATCTCCGACAATTCTTTCGGCGTCAGGATCGGGGTGCGACCGCCTTCCAGCATGTTGGCCATTTGCGGCACATCGAACTTGCGGGCGATCTGCTCCAGCTCGGCGACATCGTGCGGCGACTCGATGAACAGTCCGTCGGCGCCGGCGGCGAGATAGGCTTCCG
>JBQCFU010000372.1:0-9718 GCA_051958775.1 Pseudolabrys sp. | reverse complement strand
ATCGAGATCGGCGACCGCCACCACATGCAGGCCGGTGGTCAGCCGCGCCTGGCTCAAGAACATGGTGCCGAATTTACCGGCGCCGATCACCGCCACCGTCACCGGCCGTCCGGCCGCCGCCCGCTCCGCAAGCTTCGCATGGAGATTCATCGTCGCGCCCCAACCGATCCGTTCGCTGACCGAACCATAGCCCACAGGCTGGAGCAAGCAGGCCAAAGCAAGCCAAAGCAAGCACTGTGGCGCCGCGCTTTCCCTTCCCGTACACTGTCGGCCCGCGACCAGAACGAATGTCCGATGATCGATATTGAACAGCTTCGCTACGTCCGCCTCGGCACCCGCGACCTTCCCGCCGCCGTCGACTTCGCGACCCGCGTGCTCGGTTTGCAGCTCATCGACAAGACGGAAACGCATGCGACGTTTCGTTCCGACTTCCGCGATCACACCCTGATCTACGTCGCCGGTGATCCGTCCGAACAGGCCGTGGCGTTTGAGGTGCGCACGCCGCAAGCGCTGGATGCGGCGGAAGCGGCTCTGACCAAAGCCGGTTATCAGGTGACACGCGGCAACACCGAAGCGGCCACCGCACGCAAGGTGCGCCAGTTCGTCAGCTTCCGCGACAAGAGCGGACATCAGTTCGAACTGGTGGTACGGCCGCTCAACTCCGGCTGGCGCTACTTCCCGTCGCGGGACGCCGGCGTCACCGGACTGGAAGCTGTGGCGCTGCGCGGGCCTGAGGCGATCGCCAACGAAACGCTTTGGACCACACTGTTCAACGGGCGCGTCAGCGACTGGGCCGGCGACACCGCCTATATCCGGTTCGACAGCGCGCATCATCGCCTCGCGCTGCACCCGTCGAAGAGAAGCGGTGTTCTTGCCGTCGAATACGCAGTCGAAGGCGTCAACCAACTGATGCAGGCGCATTACTTCCTGCAGCAGGCCCAAGTGAAAGTGGTCCACGGCCCTGGCCGCCGCCCCACATCCGGCCAGATGTTCATTACCTTTGCAGGGCCGGACGGAGTGCTGTTCAGCTATGTCGCCGAAGGCGCGCCAGTGGATGAATCAACCCACCGGGCGCGGCAGTTCCCGTTCCAGCCGCTGTCGTTCTGCTCCTGGGGCAGCGTCAGCGATGTTCCCGAATTCGCAGCCGGAGTGGACGCATGATCGAACTCAAGGACGTCTCCTATGTGCGGCTCGGCACGCGCGACCTCGAAGGCGCGACGCAGTTCGCGACCGACTATCTCGGTCTCGAGATCAGCGAACGGGTGAAGGGCGCGGTCTATTTCAAGTCGGACGAGAAGGAGCACACGCTGTGCTATTTCGAGGGTGACCCGAAAGAGCAAGCCGCGGCCTTCGAGATCGACCGGCGCGAGGACCTCGACGCCGCGGCGGCACAACTGGAAAAGCTCGGCCATGCAGTGCGGTTCGGCACGCCGGAAGAAAGCGACGCGCGCAAGGTGCGCGCTTTCATCGCGTTCCGTGATCCGAGCGGCAATCCGATCGAACTCGTCTGGCGGCCGGCCTATAGCGGCAAGCGCTATCACGGCACGCGCGACGCGGGCATCACCGGCTTCTCGCATATCGGCCTGTGCACCACGGACGCGGCGCGCGACGAAGCGTTCTGGACCACGGTCTGCAACGCCCGCGTCAGCGACCGGATCGGCGATGCGCCGCTGTTGCGCATCGACGAGGTGCATCATTCGATCGCCATGTTCCCGTCGGCGGCGCCGGGCATCCAGCACATCAACCATCAGGTGGAGAGCGGCGACGACGTGATGCGTTCGTTCCGCTTCCTCACCGAGCGGCAGGTGCCGATGGTGTTCGGCCCCGGACGGCATCCGACCTCATCGGCGAAATTCCTCTACTTCCGCGGACCGGACGGCATGGTGTTCGAATATTCGTCCGGCGTGCGCTCGATCGCCGACGAACTGCTCTATCGCGAGCGGCAACTGCCGTTCGAGCCGAAGGGCTTTTGCGAATGGGGGGCGAAGCCGGAAATCGCCGAATTCCGCGACTGATCGCGGCGCGCGCATATCAACTATTGAATCAGACCAACGCTTTTCTTTTGAGCATGATCTTATCCGGAAACCGGTTCCCACTTTTCGGGATCGTGCTCTACGGCGTGCACAGTGCGCGGCTGATAAAGGTTTCCATCCGGCATTGGCCGGCCGCCTGCTTGGCCGGGCCCGACAGCAGCAGCCGCGCCGCCGGACAGCTCTCGGCGGTGGTTGAATCGATGCTCTTGCCCGAGGCATAGCCGGCGCCACGGCACAGCCGCGTCGCGGCACTCTCGCAATCCGGCGCGCCGTTCGGCGCCACGCCGCAGACCTCATGGCCACGCACAGTGCGTTGATCGGAGAATTTTGCCACGCCGTCGGCGGCGTCCTTGGCGGCATCGACCGAACGACGCGTGTCGCGCTGGAAATTCGACCACTGCCGGGTGAACCAGTCGCCGATATCGTCGAACACGTCCGGCTTGGAGTCCGTATGGGCCGGCGGATGCGCCGGCTGCGCCGACGCCGTGCGCGTCAGCGGGAGGCACAGTACGGACAGCACGAGCAAGCTGAAACAGCCTGTCGCGAGACCGAGCCTGTGCATGTCGATGCTCATGATCCGCGCGGAATCGCTGCGTTGGTGAGTCGGACCAGACTTGCGCAAAGATAGCAGAAACCGGCAGCGCGGTGAATCGGCAGAAAGCCGCATCAGAACAGATAGAACGCCGCGATGATCCCGCCGATCAGCACCGCCGCGCCGACGGTGACCCAGAACCCCAGCCGCTCCTCCAGCATCTGCCGCGCCGTCGGACCATAGCGGTGCAGCAGGAAGGCGAGCAGGAAGAAGCGCGCGCCGCGCGTGATCACCGAGAACAGGATAAACAGCGGCAGGCTGTAGGCGGCAAAACCCGAGGTGATAGTGACGAGCTTGTAGGGGATCGGCGTCAACCCCTTGAGCAGAATGATCCAGGCGCCCCACTGCGCATAAGCGGCACGGAACGCATCGACCTTGTCGGCATAGCCGTAGATGTGGATCAGCCACTGCCCCACGGTATCGTACAGCAGATAGCCGATCGCGTAGCCGACGATGCCGCCGACCACCGAGGTGATTGTGCACCACAGCGCAAACAGATAGGCGCGGTCCGGCCGCGCCAGCGACATCGGGATCAGCATCACGTCGGGTGGAACAGGGAAGAACGAGCTTTCCGCGAACGAGATCGCGCCCATCACCCAGACCGCATAGCGCTTCCCGGCGGTTTCGACGCACCAGTCATAGATCCGCCGGAGCGGCGAGCGCGTCGTCAGTGTCTGTTCCGTCATCAGTTGGGCCTGGCTCGAAGGATGGCGTGGTCAGCGCGAACGCTTGCCATAGCCGTGCGCGGCGAGCGCGACAACTTTGCGGCGGGGCGGAGCCGAGGGAACATCCTTTTTCGGCAGTTTTTCGGCAATCCCCATCATCCGCTCGCGACGCTCCATCTCGGCCCAGACCTGTTCCGGACGGACGCCGGAAACCGACCACAACACTACCAGGTTGTAGATCAGATCGGCACTTTCCCGGACCACGGCGTCGCTCTGGCCGGTCATGGCGTCGATCACCACCTCGACAGCCTCCTCGGCCATCTTTTTGGCAGCTTTGGGGACGCCGGCCCGGATCAGCCGCGCGGTCCTCGAGGTCGCCGGATCGCGTTCGCTGGCGGCTTCGACCGCTTGATAGAGACGGGCAATCGAATCAGACATGATTCCTGACGATACACCCCAGAAGATCACAAATTGTTAACGATAAATGGGGCGGGAGTTGCTCCCGCCCCACCATCAAATCGCCTCTGATTCAGCCACTTACCAGTAGCGATAGCCCGGATAGCCATAGCGCGGGCCGTAGTAAGGCCGCGGGGCATAGCCATAGCCACCGCCGTAGTAGCCGTAACCGCGCTCATAATAATCGCGCCGTCGCTCGTTGGCGGCGATGGTCGCGATGGTGCCGGCGATCATGCCGAACGCCGCGAGCGCAGCCGCACCGTTATTGCCGCGATAGTGGCGGCGCCGCGCGCTGAAATCCGTGGTCGTGGTCGCGACCGGATCAGCACTGATGCCCGCAGCCTTCGCCGAAGCGGCTGCCGCCGGCAGCGCGGGAAGCGCCATCGCACCTGCGAGCGCAACGGCCAGGAAACCCGACACGCGTCGGGAAGCAATGTGTCGCATGACATCCTCCTTCAGCCGGCCCCCACGTACGCACGCACGCAGTCCCGGCGTTTACCGATTCAACGCCCCGGCGCAGGGCTTCCTGCGTCTGCAACGCAGAAACCTGGCTTACATTTTTGTCATGGAACCAGCGACGTTCCGCCGCAGCCGCGGAACCGGCTCGTTTTGCTCGGCTCAGCTCTCTTGCGCCAGCAGCGCCGCGTTACCTCCGGCAGCCGCGGTGTTTACGCAGAGCTTCTGTTCCAACGCAAAGCGCGGGAGGTAATGCGGACCGCCGGCTTTCGGGCCGGTTCCGGACAGGCCGCTGCCGCCGAACGGCTGAGTGCCGACCACCGCACCGATCATGCTGCGGTTCACATAGACATTGCCGTTGCGCAGGCGTGCGATCGCACGCTCAGCCGTCGCATCGATTGGCGAGGCGATGCCGAGCGTCAGCGCGTAGCCGCTCGCGGCGATGTCATCGAGCAGGTCCTCGAATTCGTCGGCGCGCCAGCGCACCACATGCAGGACCGGACCGAACACCTCCTCGCGCAACGCCCGCACTTCCGGCAGTTCGACGATCACCGGCGGCACGAAGGTCCCCGTATCCGGCAGCGCGCGCTCCGCATCCCAGCGGAAGCGGACCGCATCGTCCTGCGCCATCTCGGCGATCCATTGGTCGAGCCGCTCCTGCGCCTCGCCGTCGATCACCGGCCCGACCTGCACGGACACGTCGCGCGGATCGCCGAGCTTCAACTCGGCCACCGCGCCGGCGATCATCTCGATGAGACGGTCGGCGATGTCGTCCTGCACGCACAGGAGCCGCAACGCCGAGCAGCGCTGCCCGGCGGAACGGAACGCCGACATCACCACGTCGTCGGTGACCTGCTCGAGCAACGCCGTCGCATCGACGATCATCGCATTGATGCCGCCGGTTTCGGCGATCAGCGGTACGATCGGGCCATCCTTGCGCGCCAGCGTGCGGTTGATAGTGCGCGCCACCTCGGTCGACCCGGTGAACGCAACACCGGCGACGCGCGGATCGCGTACCAGCGCCGCGCCGACATCGCCCGCGCCCGGCAGCAGATGCAGCGCCTGCGGCAGAATGCCGGCGCGATGCATCAGGCCGACCGTGAACGCGGCAATGAGCGGCGTCTGCTCGGCCGGCTTCGCCACCACTGCATTGCCCGCGGCGAGCGCCGCGGCAATCTGGCCGGTGAAGATCGCCAGCGGAAAATTCCACGGACTGATACAGACGAACACGCCGCGCCCGCGGCTCTGCAATTCATTGCTCTCGCCGGTCGGTCCCGGCAGCAGCCGCGGCGCCAGCACGCGACGCGCCTGCGCGGCGTAGTAGCGGCAGAAGTCCGCCGCCTCCCGCACCTCCGACAGGGAATCGTCCAGCGTCCGCCCGCCTTCGGCCTGCAACAGCGCGATCAGCGTGCCGCGTTCGGCTTCGATGGCGTCAGCCACATGGTCGAGCGCGGCCGCACGATCGACGACGTCCGTCGCATCCCAGATCGGGAAGCCGGCTGCAGCCGCAGCGATCACTGTCGCCGCCAGCGCCTCGTCGCCTTCCCGCACCGCGCCGATGACGCGTCCATCGTCCGGCGAGAGAACCGGCCGCTCACGCCCCGCAACTGCCACGCCGTCGATCAACGGCGCCGCCAGTGTCGGCGGAGATGCTTCCTCGATCTCGTTGAGCAACCCGATCAGCGCCGTTTCATCGCCGAACTCGACACCGGACGAATTGATGCGCTCGGGCTGATAGAGATTGCGCGGCAGCGGGATCGCCGGATGGCGCGCCGCCGTCGCATTGGCGATAGCCAGCTGTGGCCGTTTGAGGATCGAGGCGATCGGCACTGTCGGATCGGCCGCCACCGAGACGAACGAGGAATTGGCGCCGTTCTCCAAGAGCCGCCGCACCAGATAAGCGAGCAGGTCGCGATAGCCGCCGACCGGCGCATAGACGCGACACGCCGCGTCCGGACACTCCTCCAGCAGCGTTTCGTAAAGCGCTTCGCCCATGCCGTGCAGGCGCTGGAATTCGTAGCCGTCGACGCCGCCGGCATCCTCGATCACGCTCGCCACGGTGAGCGCATTGTGTGTCGCGAACTGCGGATAGAGCCGCGACCGCGCCGCCAGCAATTGCCGCGCGCAGACGAGATAGGACAGATCCGTCATCGGCTTGCGGGTGAACACCGGATAGTCCGCAAGCCCGCGCTCCTGCGCGCGCTTGATCTCGGTGTCCCAGTAAGCGCCCTTCACCAGCCGCACCATCAGCCGCCGGTTCAGGCTGTCGGCCAGGCTCTCCACGTACGAAATCACGTCGCGGGCGCGCTTCTGATAGGCCTGCACGGCGAGCCCGAATCCGTCCCAGCCGGCGAGCGAGCGGTCGGCGAGCACAACAGCGATCACCTGAAGCGACAGCTCCAGCCGATCTGCCTCTTCGGCGTCCACGGTGAAATTGAGATCGTGATCGCGCGCCTGCCGGGCCAGATCGATCACGTCAGGCACCAGCTCGCGCATGACCCGCTCGCGGGACAGCGCCTCGTAACGCGGGTGCAGCGCCGACAGCTTCACGGAAATGCCGGGCCGCGCCGGCAAGACGCTGCCGGGCGTCGCCCAGGCGCCGATCGCCTCGATCGCGTCGGAATAGGAGGCGAGATAGCGCGCCGCATCCGCGGCCGTCCGCGCGCCCTCACCCAGCATGTCGAAGGAATAACGCAGTTCGTGATGTCCCGAGGCACGGTCCAGCGCCGCGCCGATGGTTTCCCCCAGCACGAAATGCGAGCCGAGCAGGCGCATCGCCTGACGGGTCGCCACCCGCACCGCCGGCATGCCGAGCCGCTTCAACAGCGAGCCGACGATGCCATCCGGCGTTTCGCCCGGCTGGATCACCCGTGCGGTGATGCCGAGCGTCCAGGCCGAGGCAGAAACCAGAAAAGCCGAGGAGCGGCTGTCATGCTGCGACCAGTTGCCGGACTGGAGCTTGTCCTCGATCAGCCGGTCCGCGGTCGCGGCGTCGGGCACCCGCAGCAGCGCCTCTGCCAAAACCATGAGCGCCAGACCCTCGCGGGTGGACAGCGAATAGGCATGGAGGAAATCCTCGACCCCGCCGAGGCCGCCGGTTTTCGCCCGGATCGCCTCGATCAGCCGGCGGGCCCGCGCATCGATCCGCATTTCCGCGCCGGGCGGACGTGGCGCCGCCGCCAGAAATGTCGCTGCCAGCGCCTCATCCGGAGGCGCAAAAGCCGCCTGAAAGTCCGGCACAGCCTCTGCCGTCGTCCCCGCCACCATTTCCACCATGGCGATCCCCTCGGATCCTATGCCGCGGCGCGACAACGTTGCCCATGTTGTGAACACCCACGGCCGCGCGGCGACACCTGCTTGCTCTTTAATACGGCATGCTCTTTGCTAACACTCATTCCAAGTGTTGCTGACATCAATTCGCGAACCCGATTCCGACCCAATCCAAGACCGGCGGCCCTCGGGCCACAACCGCAAACAGGATTCGTCACGATGGCTCGTTACCGCAGTGCGCTGAGAATGCTCCGCCCGGCAGGATTGGTCCTGGCTCTGGCTTTTGCGGCCGCTCCGGCCGTCGCCGCCGAGACCAACATCAAATTCAGCCTCGACTTCAAATTCGAAGGTCCGGCCGCACCGTTCGTCGTGCCGATCGACAAGGGCTACTACAAGGCCGAGGGCCTGAACGTCACCGTCGACACCGCCGCCGGGTCGCTGGAGCCGATCAACCGCGTCGCCTCCGGCACCTATGACATGGGCTTCGGCGACATCAACTCGCTGATCAAGTTCCGCGACGCCAACCCCGGCACGCCGATCAAGGCCGTGTTCATGGTCTACAACAAGCCGCCGTTCTCGGTGGTCGGCCGCAAGAGCCGCGGCGTCGTCAAGCCGAAGGATCTTGAAGGCCGCAAGCTCGGCGCCCCCGCCGCCGACGGCGCCTTCGCGCAATGGCCGATCTTCGTGAAGGCCAACAATATCGACGCCAGCAAGGTGACGATCGAGAATGTCGGTTTTCCGGTGCGCGAGCCGATGCTCGCTGCCGGCCAGGTCGATGCCATCACCGGCTTCTCCTTCTCATCCTTCATCAACCTGAAGGACCGCGGTGTACCGGCCGACGACATCACCGTGCTGCTGATGGCCGACTATGGCGTGAACCTTTACGGCAACGCCATCATCGTCAATCCGAAGTTCGCCGCCGATCATCCCGATGCGGTGAAGGCGTTCCTGCGCGCTTTCGTGAAGGGGCTGAAGGATACGGTGAAGTCACCGGCCACGGCGGTCGATTCCGTCATCAAGCGCAACGACGTCGCCAAGAAGCCGGTCGAGCTCGAACGCCTGCAGATGGCGCTGCGCGACAATATCGTCACGCCGGAGGTGAAGGCCAACGGGTTCGGCGCGATCGACAAGGCCCGGTTCGAGAAGGCGATCGAGCAGATCGGCCTGACCTACAAGTTCAAGGCGGTGCCGAAGACCGACGATATCTTCGACTCCTCGTACCTGCCGGCAGCCGCCGACCGCAAAGCCGACTGATCGCCATCAGGACGGTCGTCTCTGCGACAGGGTCGAGACGGTCACCCCCGACGGCATGAGTTCTTACGGGCGTGGCAGTGGCTGAACGAAGCCGCTGCCAGCCTATAAGTCGGCCCGATGGCGTCATAGGCAACTCAGAATGGACAGCGTCTGTCGGCCTGCTGATAATTTGCCTCATTGAATGAGGTTGATACGCACAAGCCGGTGCAGCAGAAATTCTAAAGGGCGACAATGCGATCTCGCGGTCAACTCCGTTCATCTCGCAAATGCAGCTCTGGCGTTCCTTCTTTCCACGATTTCCGAACAGCATTCAGAATTAAACGCAGCAGCCCCATCCGGGATTACTTGTCATGACAGCCTTCGTGTCGCTCGACGGCGTCAGCCACGCATACGGTGGCGGTGCGAGCACGCTCGCTGTCGAAGGTCTCTCCATGACGGTGGAGGCCGGCGAATTCGCCGCCGTGGTCGGCCCGTCCGGCTGCGGCAAGTCGACCTTGATGAAGCTCGCCACCGGCCTGCAGTTTCCGTTCAAGGGCTCGGTCACGGTGGCCGGCGCGACCGTGAATGCACCGGTCAAGATCGCCGGCATGGCGTTCCAGGCGCCGACGCTGCTGCCGTGGCGCACGACGCTGGAAAACCTGCTGCTGCCGCTCGAGATCGTGCGGCCCTATCGCAGCGAAATGCGCCGCCACAAACGCGAGTTCGCCGCGCGCGCCGAAACCCTGCTCGGCTCCGTCGGCCTCGGCGGCCAGGGCGGCAAGTTTCCGTGGGAGCTGTCGGGCGGCATGCAGCAGCGAACCTCGCTGTGCCGTGCGCTGATCCATGAGCCGCAACTGCTGATGCTCGACGAGCCGTTCGGCGCGCTCGACGCCTTCACGCGCGAGGAGCTGTGGGGCGTAATTCGCGACCTGCACGCCTCGCGCAAGATCACCGTCATCCTGGTGACGCATGACCTGCGCGAAGCGGTGTTCCTGGCCGACCGCGTCTTCGTG
>JBQCFU010000371.1:0-6498 GCA_051958775.1 Pseudolabrys sp. | reverse complement strand
CCGCTCTCGCGCATCACCGTCATTTCAGTAATCCGCGATACCGTCTGATCGAGGCTGGCGACGGTCTGCTGCAAGACGGCGGCAACCGCGGTGACCAGCATGCCGATCTCGTCGTTCGCCGGGAGCCGATTGCACGTGTCGGCGTCGGACAGCATTTCCGCTTGCGACATCGTCAAGACAACCGTCCCATGACCTGTTCAATCTTGTTGCGCAGGATTTCAGCCGTAAACGGCTTGACCACGTAATTGTTCGCACCGGCCTGCGCCGCCTTGACAACGAGCTCGCGGTCACCGCGACCGGTGACGAGAATGAACGGCACGCGCCGCGCCGCCGGATGGCCGCGCACCGCACGCAACAAGCCGAGCCCATCCATTTCCGGCATGTTGTAGTCGGAAATGATCAGATCGAGCGGCTGCAGTCCTGCCATGTCGATCGCCTGGCGGCCGTTCTCTGCCTCATGGATGTGACGAACCCCGATCTGTCCGAGCGTGATCCGCGTCATCTGCCGAACACTGGTCTGGTCATCGACCCCCAGCACTTTCAATCCTGCCGCCATCGGCATCTCTCAACGCTCCTCTGTCCTAACCAGTTATGCCGCCACCGGCTCGACCTGACCGCGACCGGGCGGGGCCAAGACCGATGTCTGGCTGCTTGCAAGATCAGAGAGCTTCTCGACATCGAGAATGAGCGCGACGCGGCCGGTGCCGAGAATCGTTGCCCCCGCGACGCCGGGAACGGCGCCGTAGCTCTCTTCCAAACTCTTCACGACGACCTGCTGATGGCCGCAAAGCTCGTCAACGACCATGCCGAAACGAGTGCCATCGCCCGCGTCGGTGATGATCACCACGCGTTCGTCGGAATCGCCGCCATGTCCGAGGTGCAGCAAATCGCCGAGTTGCACGAGCGGCAGCAGATCGCCCCGCAATTGCAGAATGCCGCTACCTCCCGCCAGGTTATGAATGTCCTTCGATGACGGCCGCAGGCATTCGACGATCGCCGAGATCGGCAATACATAGGTCTGGCCGCCGACCTTGATGACCATGCCGTCCATCACGGCAAGCGTCAGCGGCAACGCCAATTGCAGCGTCATCCCGCGGCCACGTTCCGATTTCAGCGAAATACGGCCGCCGACGTCCTGAATATTGCGGCGAACGACATCCATGCCGACGCCGCGCCCGGAAATGTCGGAGATGGTTTCCGCGGTCGAGAACCCGGGCAGGAAGATGAGATTGTTGATCTCGTCCTCGGTCAGCACCGCATCGGGGCTGATCAGGCCCTTGTCCTTGGCCTTCTGCAGCACGCGGTCGGGATCGATCCCGCCGCCGTCGTCGCATACCTCGATGACAATGCGGCCACCACGATGCTCTGCACTCAGCCGGATCGTGCCTTCATCGTTCTTGCCCGCGGCGACGCGTTGCGCGGGCGTCTCGATGCCGTGATCGATCGAGTTGCGGATGATATGGGTGAGCGGATCACCCAGCCGTTCGATGATCGAGCGATCCACCTCGGTGTTCTCGCCATGCATTTCCAGCCGGACTTTCTTGCCGGTCTTGGTGGCGAGTTCGCGCACCAGCCGCGGCATCCGCTGAAATACGGCACCGATCGCCTGCGCGCGCATCGACATCACGCTGTCCTTGAGCTCGCGCGTGTGATGGATCACTTCGTCGAGGGTCTGCGCCAGCAGATTGCCGACGTCCTCCGGCAGGTTATTGACGATCTGCCCCAGCATCGCCTGGGCAATCACCAGTTCGCCGACCATATTGACCACGCGGTCGATCTTCTCGACCTCGACACGCATGGTGGTCGCGACCGGCTTTACCGCCACCGCTTCCGCAGCGGGAGCCGGCGCGGCCGAAGGCGCGAGCGTCGGCACGAGGCTCGGCGCGGAATGCTCCGCAAGCGGCATCACAGGCAACGGAGCGGCCTCCGGCGCCGAAAAATCGGCCGGCATCGCAACGGAGATTTCTTCTGCCGGACCGGACAGCAACGTCAGCGAAAACTCGCAGCCGTCCGCACCGAATGCGAACAGTTCTTCGATCTCCTCGCGGCCTGCCGTGGTGGTGAGCGCCCCGGTCCAGCCGAGATAAGCGCAATCGGCTTCCAATTCAGCCAGAGCCGGCAAGCGATCCATCTCGGCGGTCAGCGTCAGATCACCCAGCCGGCGCAACTCGCGCAGGATCAGCAGCGGATCGCCGCCCTGACGCAGCATGTCGGCGTGCGGCCGAAACACGATAGCGTAGTCCCGCATGACATCGTCGGCACTGTCCGTGTCAAAGTCGTCGGCACGCACCGGCATGAAATCGAGCCCTTCGAAGTCTCCGGCCGGCTCGCCGTCCAGTTCGGACGCACCGTCCGCCGCCAGCAACTGCTCCAGCGCGCTGCGCGACTGCGCGCCATAGCCGGGCGCGATCGCCTCGCCGGCACGGATCATGGCGATCAGATCGGACAGCACGTCGTTCGCCGGCAGCAGCACGTCGACAACATCCGGCGTGACGCTCAGCCGATCGCTGCGAATGGCATCAAGCACCGTCTCGAACACATGCGCAAAGTCGACCAGAGCATCGAAACCGAAAATGCCCGCACCGCCCTTGACCGAATGAACGGAGCGGAAGACGGCATTGATGGTTTCGTCCGAGTTCACGCCTTCACGAAGCTCGGTCAATCCGGCCTCGATCTGCTGCAGCGCTTCGCTGCATTCCTCGAAAAACGTCTGCTTCAGGTTTTCCAAATCCGACATATTATTCTTCCCTGAAATGCTTACCGGCCAAGGCCGCTGCGTCCTGCGCCGGGTCCAATTTCTGCTTCAGCACGCAACTTTGTTGATAGTCGCGACCAGCTGTTCCGGATCGAATGGCTTGACCATCCAGCCCGTCGCGCCCGCTTCACGCGCAAGATTGCGCTTCTCGTGTTCGCTTTCCGTGGTGAGAACCAGGATCGGCGTGCGCTCATATTCGCGCAGCCCACGCGCATGGCGGATGACGCCATAGCCATCCATGCGCGGCATGTTGATGTCGGTGATGACAAGATCGACCTGCTCACGGCCGAGTACCTCGACGCCGTCCTGACCGTCCACTGCCTGCAACACCTCGTAACCGGCGCGCGCGAGCGTCAGCCGCAGCATGTCGCGGATGGTCTTGGAATCATCGATGGTCAGGATCCGCTTGATCGCCGCCGTCTTGCCGGACGGCATCTCATCCGGCCTCGCCGCGGGATCGTCCGCCGGAACCGCTCCCGCCACGCCCTGCCAATCGATGCCGTATTCGGCGAAAGCTTCGACAAACGCCGCAGAGGGATTGTCGACCAAGACACGCGCACCGCTTGTGAGCGCCGCAACGATGATCTGGACGCAAGGCAGCGTCAGCACCTCGACCGCCGACGCATCGAGCCGAACCGCCGCACCGCTCGGGGCGGCAGCGCGTACGACCTCAAGCAAATTGGGCGCGGCCGCGAGATCGAGCATCGCCGGCAAAGCGACGGGTGCGAGATTTGAACCGTTCTGTGTATCCATGTCGTTCTCTCTGTTCTCGCAGCCGCCGTCAGACGGCATCGCTCGCATTGATTTCATGTGCGCCGTCATCCGCGACCTCGCAGGCGTCGAGGATCGCGTCCGCCATATGGCCCAGCGAATGCTGGGTCGTTACCGCGCCGCACTCGAACGCCGCACGCGGCATGCCGTAGATCAACGACGTCTTTTCATCCTGACCGAGCGTCACGGAGCCTTTCTGCCGCATGGCGAGCAGACCCTCGGCGCCATCCTTGCCCATGCCCGTGAGAATGACGCCGACTGCCGACGCACCGAACACGGCAGCCGAACGGAACAGCACATCCACCGAAGGACGATGCCCCGACACCGGCGGCGTCTCGCTCAGCGCGCAGACGTTCCGCCCGCCGTGCCGCGCGATTTGCAGATGAAGCGCGCCGGGCGCGATATAGACGTGACCCGGCTCGATCGGCTCATCGTGGGTCGCTTCCGACACCCGCATCCGGCATTCGCGGTTCAGCCGCTCGGCAAAGGCCGCGGTAAAGCGCGGCGGCATGTGCTGCGTGACCAGGATCGGCGGGCAATTCTCGGGCAAACCCGACAGCACGACTTTCAACGCCTCGACCCCGCCGGTGGATGCGCCGATGAACACAATCTTCCGGCCGATGTGGCGCGACGTTGTTGCCCGCGGCGCGCGTGGCGCCACCGCCGGCCGATGCAAGCCGACGCGGGTGCGTGCTGCGGTCTTCACCTTGGCTTGCAGCTCGGCGGCGAAAGCACCCCGCGCCTGGCCCAGGTCCACGCCGGGCTTGGCGACGAAATCCACCGCACCGATTTCCAGCGCTTCCAGCGTCACCTCCGCGCCGGCCTGTGTCAGCGACGAGACCATCACCACCGGCGTCGGCCGCAGCGTCATGATCTTGTGCAGGAACGTGAGGCCGTCCATGCGCGGCATTTCAACATCGAGCGTGACCACATCGGGGTCGAGCGCCTTGATGCGTTCGCGCGCCACATGCGGATCGGGCGCCGTGCCGACCACTTCGATATCGGGATCTTCCGACAGCAGCGTCGACAGCAATTGGCGCATCACCGCCGAATCGTCGACGACGAGAACCCGGACGGGTGTCATGGCTTTGCCCATCAGGATTCCCCGAAAAGCTGGATTTCGCCGAACATCTTCTGGCCCCGCAGCCGGCCGCCGTAATCGCTCTCTTCGCGGCTGACGGCATAGCTTTCGCTCGGACGGAGGAGCTTGCGCACCACGCGCCCGGTCGCGGGGTAATAATGGATGCGTCGCGGCAGCGTTCCGCCGAGATCCTGCGCGGCGCAGGTCAATCCCTCGGCATCCAGATAGCGCAGGACAAAGTCAGCGTTGTCGCTGCCGACCGCGATCGAGCTGTCGGTGACATTGCCGCCGCCGAACACCTTGACTTCGAACCGCTCGCGCGAAGCGCCCATCTTGATCAGCTCGTTGATGAGTTTTTCCATCGCAAAGTTGCCGAAACGCGCAGAACTCGTGTCGCCACCCCAGGCGCCCGATTTGTGCTGCGGCAGCATGAAGTGGTTCATGCCGCCGACGCCGGCGAACGGGTCGCGAATGCAGGCCGATACGCAGGAACCGAGCACGGTGACCAGCATCTCGTCCTTGCGCGCGGTCGCATAGAATTCCCCGGGAAACACCTTCACCATCCACGCTGCGGCCTGCGCGTCGTAGAGACGCCGTCCACCGCCTGATGGCGTCGCGACGGGCTCAGACACAGACCGCTGCGCGGCAGCGCCGCTCATTCAGCCCTCCGGTAGATGGTCCGGCCGACCGAGCGCAGTTGCGAATGAATTCCAGTGAGGGATTCGGAATGTCCGATATAGAGCCAGCCACCCGGCTTAAGCTGCCGCACGAAGCGATCGATCAAGGTCGCTTTCGTCTGCGCATCGAAATAGATCATCACGTTGCGGCAGAAGATCGCGTCGAACAGGCCGCGGAACGGCCACGGCTCCATCAGATTGAGCCGGCGGAAAGCAATGGCATCGCGCGCATCGTCATCGAGCACGACTTTGCTCTCGCCGCCGACAACAGCTGGCTTGAAGAGCGAATGATACGGCGTCGGCACATCATTGAGCGCCGCCGGCGGATAATCTCCCCGCGCCGCCTTGGTCAGGACATCCGTGTCGATGTCGGTCGCGAGAATACGGACATCGCGATCGCGCAGGTTGCGCAGCTCGCGCTTGAGCACAACGGCGAGCGTGTAAGGCTCTTCCCCGGTCGAACAGCCGGCCGACCAGACACGAAGCGGACCCCGCTCGGCGCTACGCGCCAGCGGCAGCACGACCTCGGCGCGAAAATGTTTGAAGTGATGATCTTCGCGAAAGAATTTGGTGTGATTGGTCGAGATCGAATTGATGAAGTTCTCGACCTCACCCGTTTCACTCTCCAGAACCGCGCGATAGTCGCGGAACGTCTCGAGGTCCAGGACACGCAGACGGCGCGAGAGCCGGCTGTAAACGAGATTGCGCTTACTGTCCGAGAGGACAATGCCCGCATGCTGGTATGCGAGTTCGGACAACGCATGGAAATCGTCTTCCGAAAACTCGAATTCGCGGGCCGGAGCGGCCGAGCGTTCGCTGTTTGCGAAGGCAACAGCCGCTCCGTAAGCAGGCCGTGCCATCAGAAGTCTTTCCAGTCCTGATCGGCATCAAAGGCTGTGGCCAGCGCGGTCTGCATCCGACCGACGGTGTTGCGCGGCGCGGCGCGGGACGGGGCCGGACGGCGGACCGCAGCGGCCTTGACCGCGACGCGCGCCGGAGCAGCCTTCGGCTCTGGCGCGCTCGCGGCAGCCACCTCGGCCGCCCGCGGCGTTGGCCGTGCACGGCCCTTCGCGGCGGCAGCGTCGTCGACCTGGAAGAAGGCAACCTGCTCGTCCATCGACTGCGCCTGCGTTTCAAGCGCCTTTGCGGTGGCAGCGTTTTCCTCGACGAGCGCCGCATTCTGCTGCGTCACCTCGTCCATCTGCATCAGCGCC
>JBQCFU010000370.1:0-6854 GCA_051958775.1 Pseudolabrys sp. | reverse complement strand
CGCTCCACGGCGCGCATCAGCGCTTCGTGGGTGGAGTCGATCCAGTCTTCTTCCGTCATGCGACGGTCGCTCGACCGCTAGCCCATGGTCAGCGACCAATAGGTTTCGGTCGTGTGCTGTCCGTCGGGCGCGATGGTCATGATCGTTGCCGGGGGCAACTTCTGCACACCCTTGAGGATCGTCCGCGGCGGCGGCACGACGGCGTGCAAGCTCATGTAATGATGCAGGCCGACGGGATCGATCGACGTATCGACATCGCCTGCGGCCAGCAGCGCCGGCAGCGTCGACGCGAACCGCAAGCCCGACGGTGTCTCCGCAAGGTAGAGCGGCTTGATGCCGAGCCGGTCGCGCGCCAGCACGACGCGACCGCTGTCGCGTTCCAGAATGGCGAAGGCGAACATGCCGTGAAAGCGCTCGACGCAGCGCGCGCCCCAGGCGTGATACGCCTTGAGGATGACTTCAGTGTCGCCACCGGAGAAGAAGCGATAGCCCTTGCCGATCAGCGCGGCGCGCAGTTCACGATAGTTGTAGATACAGCCGTTGAACGCGATCGACAGACCGAGGTCGCTGTCGACCATCGGTTGTTCGGACAGCGATGAAACGTCGATGATGCTCAGCCGAGCATGGCCCAGCGAGACAGGCCCGCGCGCGATCGCACCTTGGGAGTCCGGCCCCCGGCTGTGCATCGCGTCGGTCATGGATTGAATGGCCGCCAGGTCAGGTCGGCCGGTGAACGTTATCTCTCCGCAGATGCCACACATCAGTTCGGCACCGCGTTGGTCTCGAATGTCATGATATCTCCTAAGCCTCTGCAAGATAACGAATTTCAGCCGGTATCGTTCCGGCGAAAAGGGGCCAGAACGTGACACGAGCAAAGGAGAAATCGGAAAAAGCCGCTCAAATCGTCGCGGTTTTGCGGGTTCCTGTCGCGACGGTTCCGATGCAGAGCAGCAATGCGACCGCGATCAGAATGAACACCATGCGCGGTGATCCGTGATCCATCAGCAGGCCATAGATCATCGGCGACACGGTTCCGCCGACATTGAAACCGGTGCTGACGAATCCGAATACTTTGCCGAACGAGCCGGGAGGCGTCGATTCGCGCACGATCATGTCGCGTGAGGGCACGATCACGCCGGTGAAGAATCCGCCGACGGTCATCAGCAACAGCAGCGGAATGAGCGCCCAGTCGACGAACGCGATGGCGAGCGTGAGGACGGTCGAAACAGCAAGACCGATGATGGCGACACGCACATGGCGCGCCGTGCGCGACGCGACAAATCCGCCCGCGAGCACGCCGACCGCCGAGGCGATGAGATAGGCTGTCAGCGCCGTGTTGGCGACATTGAGCGGCGTGTCGTACAGCGCATTGAGCGCGACGACGCTGTAGTTGGTCATGCCGCCGCCGAAGATCGCGAGCAGCAGATAAAATGCGAGATTGCGTAAAATCGGACCGGAGAGGAGCAATGCCCATCCGGCAGGCTCCCCGTCGTCCTCGCGGGTGACCGCAGGCTCCGCCGGTACATCCCGCAACGTCATGATCCAGGCAGCGATGACGACGCCCACGGCGGCAGAAGCCAGGAATGCGCCGCGCCAGCCCCACACGCTTTGCATCAGCAGCAGGCAGACCTGCGCTGCTGCCGTGCCGGCAAAGCCGGCGAACGAATGAATCGAATAAGCCTGTCCGATCCGGTCGCTGCGCACATGGCGCGACAGCAGCGCATAGTCGGCCGGGTGGTAGACGGTGTTGCCGAGGCCGGCCACAGCGAACATCGCCACCAGCAGCCAGAACGAATTGGTCAGCGCCACCACGGCAAATGCGGCTGAGCCGAGCAGCAGACCGGCGGCGAGCAGGTTCCGCGCACTCATCCGGTCGACCAGGAAGCCCGTCGGCGTCTGGAGCAGGGCAGAGACGATGTTGAAGGCCGCGAGCGCGAAGCCGAGTTCAGTGAAGCTGACGCCATAGTCCTCGCGGACGAACAGGAACAGCGGCGGCAGCAACAGAATGTAGAAATGCGAAATGAAATGCGCGGCGCTCACCGCGCTGATCAAATGCGCGTCGGTCGATGGCGGGGGAGCCGCGATGTCGGTCGCTTGGGTCATGAAACTAGGCGACTAGACCTTATTCGCGTGCGCCGATCCAGCCGCCATCGCACCTCAAGCCATGCAGGCGGACCATGCCTCGTCCGCGTGGACGCTTCTGTTCACGCGGCCGATTGCTGCAGGGCGGCCCAGATCCGCTCCGGGCTTGCCGGCATGTCGATATGGGTGATGCCCCGTTCGGCGAGCGCATCGACCACGGCGTTCATCACCGAGGTGAGGCCGCCGGCGCACCCGGCTTCGCCGCAGCCCTTGGTGCCGAGCGGATTGGTCTTGGCCGGCACCGGATGGCTGACGACGGCATAGGCTGGCGCGTGGCGTGCGCGCGGCAGCGCGTAGTCCATGTAAGATCCGGTGAGCAATTGGCCTTCGCTGTCGTAGCTGACATTCTCCATTAGCGCCTGACCGATGCCTTGCATGACGCCGCCGTGGGTCTGGCCCTCGACCAGCAGCGGATTGACCACTGTGCCGAAGTCATTGACGGCGGAGTAGCGCACGACGGCGACACGGCCGGTCTGCGGATCGATTTCGACCTCGGCGACGTGACAGCCGTTGGGAAATGCGGAGGGCGGACCGTTGCTGACGTGGCTGACATCGAGTTCGGACGGCACACCCTCCGGCAAGGTCAGGCCGTTGCGCAGCCGCGCCGCGAGTTCGACGATGCCGATGGCGTGGTCGGTGCCGGCGACGACAAAGCGGCCGTTGCGGAATTCCACGTCCTCGACTGAGGCTTCCAGCACATGCGCGGCAATGGCGCGGCCTTTCTCGACCACCTGATCGGCGGCTTCGACGATGGCCTGGCCGCTGGCGGTGATCGAGCGCGAGCCGCCGGTGCCGCCGCCGGCCAGCATCTCGTTGCTGTCGCCCTGCAGCAGGCGGATGCGCTCGAACGGAACGCCGAGACGCTCGGTCAGCACCTGCGCGAACGGCGTGGCGTGACCCTGACCGTAGTCGAGCGTGCCGGTGATGATCGTCACCGTGCCGTCGGCTTCGAAGCGGATGCCGCCCATCTCCTTGTTGGCGGGGGCGGTCACTTCCAGATAGCAGCCGACGCCGATACCGCGCAGCAGCCCGGCCTTGCGGCTCTCGCGCTTGCGCTTGGAGAAACCTTTGAGGTCGGCGAAGTCGACCGCATGCTTGAGCACGGCCGGGAAGTCGCCGCTGTCGTAATTCATGTCGGACGCGTTGTGATAGGGCAGATCGCGCGGGCGGATCATGTTGCGCCGGCGCAGCTCGATCCGGTCGATGCCCATGGAGCGCGCGGCATTGTCGATCAGCCGCTCCATGTAATAGTTGCCTTCCGGGCGCCCAGCGCCGCGATAGGCGGAGACCGGCGTGGTGTTGGTGTAGAGCAGCCGCGACGACACCTCGATCAGCGGTGTCCGATAGACACTGGCGACGTTTTTCACGGTGTTGATGGTCGCCGGCATCGGCCCGACATTGGCGAGATAGCCGCCCATATTGCCGTAGCCGGTCATCCGCAACGCCAGGAAATTTCCGTCGGCGTCGAGCGCCAGCTCGCCTTTCATTTCATGATCGCGGCCATGGCTATCGGACACGAAACTGCCGGAGCGTTCGTCGGTCCATTTCACCGGGCGGCCGAGTGCGCGCGCCGCGTGCAGCAGACAGATATATTCCGGATAAATCGACGCCTTCATGCCGAACGAGCCGCCGACCTGGCCGGTGAGCACGCGGACCTTGTCGGCACCGACGCCGAGCACGGACATGATCTGCCCGCGCATGCCGAACACGCCCTGGCTCTCGCAATGGAGCGTCCACGCGCCAGGGTTGGCATCGTATTCGGCAATCGCCGCACGCGGCTCCATCGCCGAGACGATCAGCCGGGTGTTGCGGATCGATAGGGTCTCCACATGAGCGGCCTTGGCGAACGCGTCGGCGGTCTTGGCGGCATCGCCGTAGTGATAGTCGAGGATCAGATTGCCCGGCACGTCGTCGTAGAGCTGCGCGGCACCGGCCTGGTCCGCGTCGCTCGCTGCGGTGACCGCCGGAAGCGGATCGATCTCGACGCTGACGGCTTCGGCGGCATCCTTGGCCTGCCACGCCGTTTCGGCGACGACGCAGGCGATCGGGTCGCCGACCCAGCGGACCCGGTCGGCGGCGAGTGCCGGACGCGGCACCTGGCGAATCGGCGAGCCGTCCCGGCTCTTGAGCGGCAGGCCGCATTTCAGCGGGCCATAGTCCTTGAGGTCGTCGGCGGTGTAGATCGCGAGCACGCCTGGCATCGCCCGGGCGGCTTCGACGTCGATGCCGCGGATGATGCCGTGTGCGTGCGGGCTGCGGACGATCGCGGCATAGACCTGACGCGGAAGTTGCAGATCGTCGGTATAGCGGCCAAGACCGCGCACCAAAGTGGGGTCTTCGCTGCGCGGGACAGGCTGGCCGATCCCGAATTGGGTCAAAGCCAAAGCGGTTTCGTCCGGTCGGGTGTCCATCGGTGGCTGTCCAGGATGCGGGGAAAGTCCCTGCCATATAAAGCGGTCCCGGGGCGGGGCAAGGAGTTCCGGCGAATGCCTCGGTTGCACCGTTCGTCTCGGCTGATAAACTTTTGTCGACTGTAGAAACTTGCTGGTCCGGTCGGCGCGCGGGGCTGCGCGGCGGGGCGGCGGAAAGGCCAGAATGAGTGGGGTCCAGGACACACCTGGCCTCGGCTCGATGCCGTCGCGTGAGCGGTTGCATCGGGGGGCGGTGTCGGGCTGGAATCATGGATCGCAGGGCCAGAGGGGTGGCCGTGCGGTGGCTGAGCGCAATGGCGCCGTCTATGCGGCGCTCGATCTCGGCACCAATAATTGCCGCCTGCTGGTCGCGCGTCCGACCAGCGATGCCTTCCGCGTGGTCGATGCATTCTCCCGCATCATCCGGCTGGGTGAGGGCATTTCCAACACCGGGCGGATCAGCGAGGCCGCCATCGAGCGCGCCGTCGACGCACTCAGCGTCTGCCGCGACAAGATGAAGTTGCGCGGGGTGACCCGTGCGCGCCTGATCGCGACCGAAGCCTGCCGCACGGCGGAGAACGGCGAGCTCTTCCGGCGGCGGATTGCCGAAGAGGTCGGGCTCGAGCTCGACATCATCAACCGCGAAACCGAGGCGACCCTGGCCGCCGTCGGTTGCACGCCGCTGATCGATCCACGCGCCAGCGGCGTCGTGCTGTTCGATATCGGCGGCGGATCGTCGGAGCTGGTCCGGCTCGGCACGCCGCTGCCGACGCGGCGCGGGCCGCCGCCGCCGCAGATCGACGGCTGGGTGTCGATGCCCTACGGCGTCGTCACGCTGGCGGAGCGCTACGGCGGGCAGGATGTCAGCGTCGCGGATTACGAAGCAATGGTGGAGGAGGTCGGTACCGCCGTCCGTCCGTTCGCCGACGCGCATCGCGGCTGTCTCGACGGTGTGCATCTGCTCGGCACGTCGGGGACGGTGACCACCATCGCCGGCGTGCATCTGGCGCTGGAGCGTTACGAGCGCCGGCGCGTCGACGGCTGCTGGATGAGCGCCGACGAAATGCGCGAGGTCGTGCGCAGGCTTCTTGAAATGTCCTATGAAGAGCGGATCGCCAGTCCCTGTATCGGCCGCGAACGCGCTGACCTGGTGCTCGCGGGCTGCGCCATCCTCGAAGCAATCTGCCGGGCGTTTCCGTGCCGCCGGCTGCGGGTCGCCGATCGCGGCCTGCGTGAGGGCATGCTGGTCAGTCTGATGCGCGAGGACGGTGTCTGGGATCGGGCGTCGGCGTCGTGACCGAGAACTCCAGCAAGGGTGGGACCAAGAGCGGGACCAAAAACGGGACCAAAAACGGGACCAAGAGCGGCCGTGGCGCCCGCGAGCTCAAGGTTCGCGTCAAGACCGGCAACAAGCGATCGCTGTCGTCAAAGCTGTGGCTGGAGCGGCAGCTCAACGATCCTTATGTGGCGCGCGCCAAGCGCGAAGGTTGGCGCTCGCGCGCCGCGTTCAAGCTGATTGAGGTCGACGACAAGTACAAGATCCTGAAGCAGGGCGCGCGGGTGGTCGATCTCGGCGCCGCACCCGGCGGCTGGAGCCAGGTCGCGGCGAAGCGGATTGGGCCGCGCGGCAAGATCGTTGCCATCGATCTTCTGGACGTCGATCCGATCCCCGGCGTCGAGTTCATGCAACTCGATTTCACCGACAACGACGCGCCGGAGAAGCTGCGCGAATTGCTGAACGGACCGGCGGACGTGGTGCTCTCGGACATGGCTGCGCACACCACCGGGCATCGCCGGACCGATCATCTCAAGATCGTCGCGCTCGTTGAAATGGCCGCGGAGTTTGCCCGCGAGGTGCTGACGCCGGGTGGCGCATTCCTTGCCAAGGTGATCCAGGGCGGCACTGAGGGCACCCTGCTGGCGACGCTGAAGCGTGATTTCGCCACCGTCCGGCATGTGAAGCCGTCGGCGAGCCGTGCGGATTCAGCCGAGCTTTATCTGCTGGCCACGGGATTCCGCGGCTAGCGCCTGAAACGCTCTAGCGGCGGACCGGCCGATCGCTGAACGCGTCGCTGAAGCGGGGACCGTTGGACCACCGTCGCTGCGCATCGATACGGCGCTGGCGTTCGATTTCAAACAACCGACGGTCGTTGGCGGAGGTGGGCCGTACCACGGTCCGTTCCGGCGCGCGAGTGACGGTGCGCGTCGGCGCTTGATATCGCGTTGCCGGCGCGGCGTGACTGCGGGCTGCCATGTCCGGCCGGGCGTGGACGCTGCGCGGCGGCTCGCTGCGACCGGTCA
>JBQCFU010000369.1:0-4460 GCA_051958775.1 Pseudolabrys sp. | reverse complement strand
AGGTGCGGCGCCTGTGAGCGTCATCGCCGCATCGCCCACCCCCGCGACGGCGTCGCGTTTCCTGGCGTTGCGCTTCGCCTTGCGTGAACTGCGCGGCGGCCTGAGCGGCTTCTATGTATTCATCGCCTGCATCGCGCTCGGCGTCATGGCGATCGCCGGCGTCGGCTCGCTCGCCGGCAGTCTCGCGGACGGATTGGCACGGCAGGGCCGCGTCATCCTCGGCGGCGACCTGTCATTCTCGCGCATGCATCAGCCGATCGAACCGACCGAGCGCGCGGTGCTGCAGCGCTACGGCACTGTCTCCGCCGTCATGACCATGCGGGCGATGGCGCGCACCGCGGACGGCCGCGCCGCGCTCGCCGACGTGAAAGCCGTCGACGGCGCCTATCCACTCACCGGCACCGTGACGCTCGCTCCGGCGATGCCCCTTGCCGATGCACTCGCGCAACGCGACGGCATCTACGGCGCGGTGGCGGCGCCGGATTTCCTGACGCGGCTGTCGCTCAAGCCGGGCGACCGCATCACCATCGGCAGCGCGACGTTCGAACTGCGCGCCGCCCTCGCCAGCGAGCCGGACAAGCTCGCCGGCGGCATCGGCTTCGGCCCGCGGCTGATCATGAGCGGCGACGGGCTTGCCGCCACCGGCCTTGTTCAGCCCGGCAGTCTCGTGCGCTTCACTTATCGTGTTTCTTTGCCGGCCGGCGGCAACAGCGATGCAACGCTGGAACCGATGGTCGCATCGGCGCGCAGCGCGCTGCATGACGCCGGCTTCGATATCCGCACCCGCACCAATGCCTCGCCGCAACTCGAGCGCACGGTCAACCGCTTCACGCAATTCCTCACCATCGTCGGCCTGACCGCCTTGCTGGTGGGCGGCGTCGGCGTCGCCAATGCGGTGCGCAGCCATCTCGACCGCAAGCGCGAGTCGATCGCGGCGATGAAGGCGCTCGGCGCCACCGGCGCGCGGGTGTTCGCGATCCATCTCATCCAGGTGCTGGCGCTCGCCGTGGTCGGCAGCGCCATCGGCATCGTGCTCGGCGCGATCCTGCCTTTCGGCGTCGCGTCCGCATTCCGCGCCATCGCACCGCTGCCGATCGAACCTTCCATTCAGCCGTATGAACTGGCGCTCGCCGGCCTCTATGGCCTGATGGTGGCGCTCGCTTTCGCGCTGTGGCCGCTCGGCCGCGCGCACGACATTCCCGTGGCCGCGCTGTTCCGCGATCGCGTCGATACCGGCCGCCGCTGGCCGCGCCGGCGCTACATGATCGCCACGGTGATCGCCGCAGCGGCGCTGATCGCCATCGCCGTCGGCATGGCCTACGACCGCAAGGTGGCGATCATCTATGTGATCGCCGCCGGCGCGGTGTTCGTGCTGCTGCGCCTGGTCGCAACGCTGCTGATGCGCGGCGCCGCCGCGCTCGGCCGGCCGCGCTCGACCGTGTGGCGAATGGCGATCGCCAACATCCACCGGCCCGGCGCGCTGACGCCGGCCGTGGTGATGTCGCTCGGCCTCGGCCTCGCTTTGCTGGTCACCGTGATCGAGATCGACGGCAATCTGCGCCAGCAGTTCTCCGCGTCGTTGCCGGACAAGGCGCCGTCGTTCTTCTTCCTCGACATTCCGTCGCAGGAAGCCGACCGCTTCGCGGCGTTCATCCACGACCGCGCGCCGCAGGGCAAACTCGACGAAGTGCCGATGCTGCGCGGGCGCATCGTCTCCGCGCGCGGCGTGCCGGCGGAACAGCTCAAGCCGTCGCAGGACGCGGCGTGGGTGCTGCAAAGCGACCGCGGCATCACCTATGCGACGAAAATCCCGGAAGGCTCGCGCGTGGTCGAGGGCGACTGGTGGAAGCCGGAGTACGCCGGGCCGCCACTCGGCTCCTTCGACAAGAAGATCGCCGACGGCCTCGGCCTCAAGATCGGCGATCCGGTGACGGTGAACGTGCTCGGCCGCAATATCACCGCCACCATCGCCAATCTGCGCACCATCGACTGGCAGAGCCTCGGCATCAATTTCGTCCTCGTCTATTCGCCCCAGGCATTCCGCGGCGCGCCGCACACGCATATGGCGTCGCTGACATTTCCGAAGGACACGGCGCAGGCGCTGGAGCGACAGCAGGAGGAGCGGCTCATTCGCGAGGTTGCCGACACGTTCCCGAGCGTCAGCAGCGTGCGCGTCAAAGACGCGCTCGATGCGATCGGCTCGATCGTCGGCAATCTGATCCTTGCCGTGCGCGGCGCGAGCCTGATCACGCTCTTTGCGGCCGCACTCGTCCTTGGCGGCGCGCTCGCGGCCGGCCATCGGCATCGCGTCTATGACGCAGTTATCCTGAAGGCGCTCGGCGCCACCCGCCGGAAGCTGATCGCGATCTACGCGCTCGAATACCTGCTGCTCGCCGCCGCCACCGCGGTGTTCGGCGTGCTGGCCGGCTCGCTTTCGGCTTACGTCATCGTCACCGAACTGATGACGCTGCCGTTCGGCTGGGAACCGGTGCCGGCGCTCGCGGCCTCCGCCGCCGCGATCGTGGTCACGGTGATCCTCGGCCTCGCGGGAACTGTACGGGCGCTGGGGCAGAAGCCAGCGCCGGTGTTGCGGAATTTGTAGGCCACCTCATTCGGCTAACCGAGGTGGATGGAGGCGGCAGCGACTGCTCTCTCAGCCGTCATGGCCGGGCTTGACCCGGCCATCCATGTCTTTCTATCCGCGACAAGAAAGGAAGACGTGGATGCGCGGGTCAAGCCCGCGCATGACGGGGAGAGAGCCGGGCAACAAGCTCTCACCGTGAGGCGGAGCCATGCATCTCGCGACAAAGCGCCGCGTTGGCCTCTTCACACCGGTTTTGCCGCCAAATCCGGGGCAAAAGACCCGGCAAAACGGCGTTAACTTTCAGCAAGGGAAGCCGAATCCGGCTTCGCCGCTCTGGCGCAGAGCCGGCGGGCGCATTAAATTTCGATCCGACAACCGGTCCCTTCGGGCCGGATATGCGAGAGGGAACTTCGATGTCGGATTTCGACCGGAACATCGCCGCACGGCGGGGCTACACCGCCGATCAGACGGCGGTCGCAGTCGACGCGGGACTGCGCGCCTACATGATCCGCGTCTACAACTACATGGCCGCCGGCGTCGCGCTGACGGGCGTGGTCTCCTGGCTGACCTTCAACGCCGCGGTCACGACCGGCGAAGGCGGACGGCTCGCGCTGACCTCGTTCGGCCAGATGCTGTACAGCGGCCCGGTGTCGATCGTCCTGCTGCTGGCGACGCTCGGTCTCGTGTTCTTCATGAGCTTCCGCGTCGACAAGCTCCAGCCGTCGACCGCGCTCGGCCTGTTCATGCTCTATGCCGGCCTGCTCGGCCTCATGCTGTCGTCGATCTTCCTGACGTACACCGGCACGTCGATCACCCGCACGTTCTTCATCTCGGCGGCGGCGTTCGGCGCGTTGAGCCTGTACGGCTACACGACGCAGCGTGATCTCTCCCCGATCGGCTCGTTCCTGATCATGGGCCTGTTCGGCATCATCCTGGCGATGATCGTCAACATCTTCCTCAAGAGCACGGGTCTTGAGTTCGTGATCTCGGCGGTTGGCGTGCTGATCTTCGCCGGCCTCACGGCGTGGGATACGCAGAAGATCAAGGAGATGTACGACGTCAACGACGACGGCACGATCGCCGGCCGCAAGGCGGTGATGGGCGCGCTGTCGCTGTACCTCGACTTCATCAACCTGTTCCTGTTCCTGCTCCGCTTCATGGGTGATCGGCGCTAAAGCGCCCCTTGGACGACCGGCGCTCACGCGCCGGATGACAGGACAGACCTGAGATGCGCCCCGGCCTCGTGCCGGGGCGTTTTTGTTTTGCTAGCCTCTCATTCCCATGAACTTCGCGTTCCCATGAGCAAAGCCGTCACCATCCGTCCCGCCACACCGGCGGACATTCCCGCCATCACGGCGATCTACGGTGCGTCGGTGCGCACCGCCACTGCGTCGTTTGAGCTGAAACCGCCCGACGAGGCGGAAATGAGCCAACGGATGCAAACGATCCTCGGCGGCGGATTTCCTTATCTCGCCGCCGACTGCGACGGGCGCTTCGCCGGCTATGCCTATGCCGCGCTCTACCGCACCCGTCCGGCCTATCGCTTCACCGTCGAAAATTCGGTCTATGTCGATCCGGCGATGCAGCGGCGCGGCGTCGGCCGCGCGCTGCTCGACGCACTGATCGACGCCTGCGCGCAACGCGGCTTCCGGCAGATGATCGCGGTGATCGGCGATTCCCCGAACCAGATGCATTCGGTCGCTTTGCATCGCGCCGCCGGCTTCGACGAGATCGGCCGTCTGCCCGATGTCGGCTTCAAGCACGGACACTGGTGCGACAGCCTGCTGATGCAGCGCGCGCTGGGCGACGGCGGCACGACCGATCCGTCGGATCGCTAGCGCATCCTGTTCCGCCTCATGGTTCGAGACGCATCGCT
>JBQCFU010000368.1:0-7263 GCA_051958775.1 Pseudolabrys sp. | reverse complement strand
GTAGATCGGAATGCCCTTGGGCACGAACAGATTGAAGAAGTGCAGGCCGTGCTTGGCGAAACCGTAGATCAGCACGATCAGGAACACGGTAAGCGCCAGCGCGGCCGTGATGATGATGTGCGAGGTGACGGTGAAGGTATAGGGGATCAGGCCGACCAGGTTGGCGACCAGAATGAACATGAACAGCGAGAACACGAAGGGGAAGAACTTCATCCCTTCCTTGCCCGCTGTGCTGTTGATCGTGTCGGCGACGAATTCGTAGGACAGCTCGGCGACGGACTGCAGCCGGCCCGGCACCAGCGAGCGCTTGCCCGTGGTCGCCAGCAGGAAGGCGGTGATGCCACCGGCGGCCAGCACCATGAAGGCGGCCGAATTGGTGAAGGAGATTTCGTGACCGCCGATCTGGGTGACCGGGAAGAAGTTCACGATATTAAATTGGTGAATCGGATCGGCCATCACTTGGTCCTGTTCGGGGGCACCACGCCCGCCGCGCGCATCACGTTCAAAACGCCGGCCGTAAAGCCGAGCAGAAGAAACACAATCAACCCCCACGGCGTGCTGCCCAGCCAGCGGTCGAGCAGCCAGCCGATCAGAGCCCCAACGAGAACGCCGGCCACCAGCTCAGTCGAGAGCCGGAAGCCCCGCGCCAGTGCCGACGGATCAGTCGTCGGCCGAGGCGCATCGCTGTGTTCGGGAGTCCGGCTCGATTTCGCAAGCCGATCGCCGAGACGCTGAAGCCTCGCGGAGAGGTCGGCCTCGTCGTTCGGGGTGTTCTGATCGCCGTTGCGTTTCGTGCCGTCAGCCATTGCCTTCGACCCGTCGCGCCCGCGCTCGCGTCGCACACCGCCCCCCGAGGCCGCGCGGACCATACTGATGGCGCTAGGGCGAGTCAACCGAACCGCATGCGACATAAGTCGCTGAAAACACGCTCGAAAATGCGAAGTTTGGGGATAGATGCGTCGGCGCATGCCGCAATGCGGCGGGAAGCGCCCGCGGACCGTTCTGTCGGCGCCATCGCAATGCTACGCTGACCCCGGAAATACAGTGAGGTCCCAAGAGGTCCAATGTCCCGTTCGATCGATTATTACTTTTCGCTGGTCTCGCCCTGGGCCTATATCGGCCACACCACCTTCATGGATCTGGCGCGCCGGCATAACGCCGAAGTCCGTTTTAAGCCGATGTCGCTCTCCAGCGTGTTTCCGGAGACCGGCGGCCTGCCGCTCGCCAAGCGCGCCCCGGCCCGCCAACGCTATCGCCTTATGGAACTCCAGCGCTGGCGCGAAAAGCGCGGCGTGCGGCTGAATGTCCATCCCAAGTTCTGGCCGTTCGATGTGAACACGGCCGACCACTTCGTTGTGGCAATCGTCCAGTCCGGGACCGACCCGGACCAGTTCCTGCGCAATGCCTTTCCGGGTGTCTGGGCCGATGAGAAAAACCTGGCCGACGAGGCGACGCTGGTGGCTTTGGCCAACGGGGTCGGCCTGCCGGGCGAGGAACTGCTCGCCGCGACCAGGAGCGATAAGGTGAAGGCCGCCTATCAGCAGAACATCCAGGATGCGCTGAAGGCGGATGCGTTCGGCTCGCCCTGCTACGTTCTCGACGGCGAAGTGTTCTGGGGGCAGGATCGGATCGAACTCCTCGCCGATGCGTTGACTTCAGGGCGCAAGGCCTATCGCAGCGACGTGTGAGGGAGATCAGGGAACGACGATGAGGAAACGCCCGGTCACGGCTTGCCTTGTCCTCGGTGCCGGCCTGTTGTGGGCAGGGTCGGCTGCGCGGAGCGATGAGCCGGTGGTCACCATCGTCCCCAATCCTGGTCCGGTCATTGTTGCGCCGGAAGCGGGTGCTTCGCCAAAGGTCATCCCGGTTCCGGCCTCGCCCGCACCGCCGGAAATCCTGGCGCAGCAGCCGGTGTCACCCCCGGCGACCGGCAAGACCGCTGACGAGGCCCCGCCTCGCTACCGGTTCAGCCCCTCAGGCGACGGTTTCGTGCGGCTCGATTCGCAGACCGGCGAAGTCTCCTATTGCGCACCGCGAACCGCCGGCTGGGCCTGCCAACCGGCCGCCGACGAGCGCGCCGCGCTCGAGGCGGAGATCGCCCGGCTCGCCGACGCCAATGTGGCGCTCAAGCACGAACTCGGGATGCAGCAAGCTTTGCCGCCCCCGCCGTCGCCCGAGCCTGACGCGGCTCCGCCCGAAACTCCGAAGACCGTACCCAAGGCCGCGCCCGATCCGCTGCCGAAGGGCTACCGGGTGCCCGAAGGCGGCATGCGGCTCCCCAGTAACGAGGACATCGACCGCGCCATGGCCTACGCCAGCAAGGTGTGGAAGCGGCTGTTCGACATGCTCAACGATATCCAGAAAGATGCGCGTGAGAAAATCTGAATGGGGTCGCTTGCGATGAGTCATGAACTCACCGCGCTCACGCGCGTTACGCCACATCTGGTCGCCAGTGCGCGGCTGACAGTCGAAACCAAGGGGCAGGGCTTTACCGATATCACCGGTGATGTCGCACGCTTCCTCAGGGATATCGCCGCACATGAGGGCACAGCGTTCCTGTTCCTGCGGCATACGTCGGCATCGCTGGTGATTCAGGAGAACGCCGATCCGGATGTGCAGAAGGATCTGGTGACAGCGCTCGATCGCCTCGCGCCGGAGCGGGCCGGCTGGGTGCATGACACCGAAGGTCCTGACGACATGCCGGCGCATGTCAAAGCCATGCTAAACGGCGTGACGCATCATGTTCAGGTGCTGCAGGGCACGAAGAAGCTCGGTAAATGGCAGGCGCTTTATCTCGCCGAGCATCGCACCTAGCCGCACCGGCGCGAGGTGATCCTGCAGTTCATCGGCAGCGCCGGCTAATCGGTCATTTCCGAGCGCGATCCTGAAAAGTTCGGATTTGATCGCGATCTGTAAAAGAAAAACCCCGCCTTGCGGCGGGGTTTTCCGTCTTGGTGCGCAGCGGCTTATTTATTGCCGTCGTACGTGAAGATATCGCGATCCTTCGTCTCCGGCAGGAACAGCATGCCGATCACGAAGGTCATGCCGGCAATCGCGATCGGGTACCAGAGACCGGAGAAGATATCGCCGGTCGCGGCGACGATCGCGAAGGCGGTCGGCGGGAGGAAGCCGCCGAACCAGCCGTTGCCAATGTGATACGGCAGCGACATGCCGGTGTAGCGGATGCGGGTCGGGAACAGTTCGACCAGCATCGCCGCGATCGGCCCGTAGACCATCGTCACGAAGATGACGAGGATCGTCAGGATCACCACCATCATCACATGGTTGATGTGAGCCGGATTGGCGGCCGCCGGATAACCGGCGGCGCGGATTGCGTCGGTCATCTGCTTTGTCAGCGCGTCGCTCTTGGCCTTGGCTTCGGCAGCCGGGAGGCCGGTGAGATCGACGCCCTGGATCACCGTGTTGCCGATCTTCACCGATGCCAGCGTGCCGGCCGGCGCGGTCTCGTTGTGATAGTTCACCGAGTTGCGCGCCAGGAACGATTTCACGACGTCGCAGGACGTGGTGAAGCTTGCGGTGCCGACCGGGTTGAACTGGAACGAGCACTTCGACGGATCGGCAGTGACAGTCACCGGGGCGCGCTCCTGCGCCGCGACGAGATCAGGATTGCCGAACTTGGCCAGTGCGCTAAACAGCGGGAAGTATGCCAGCGCTGCGATGAGGCAGCCTGCCATGATGATCGGCTTGCGGCCGACGCGGTCCGACAGCCAGCCGAAGAAGATGAAGAACGGCGTGCCGATGAGCAGCGACGCGGCGATCAGGATGTTCGCCGTGGTGCCGTCGATCTTCAATGTCTGGGTCAGGAAGAACAGCGCGTAGAACTGTCCGCAATACCAGACCACGGCCTGACCGGCGGTGCCGCCGAGCAGCGCGAGCAGCGCCACCTTGGCGTTGCGCCATTGGCCGAACGCTTCGGTCAGCGGCGCCTTGGAGCCTTTGCCTTCCGACTTGATCTTGGCGAAGGCGGGCGACTCCTGCAGCGACAAGCGGATCCAGATCGAGACCGCCAGCAGGATGATCGAGATCAGGAACGGCACGCGCCAGCCCCACGCCGCAAACGACTCGGCCGACATGCTCAGGCGCAGGCCGAGAATGACGAGCAGCGACAGGAACAGGCCGACGGTGGCGGTCGTCTGAATCCACGATGTGTAGTAACCGCGACGGCCTTGCGGCGCATGCTCGGCGACGTAGGTCGCGGCACCGCCGTATTCACCACCGAGCGCGAGGCCCTGCAGCAGGCGGCAGGCGATGAAACCGATCGGCGCGAGAATGCCGATTGTCGCGTAGCCCGGCAGCAGGCCGACCACGAAGGTGGCGATGCCCATGACGGTCATGGTCACGAGGAACGTGTATTTGCGGCCGATGAGGTCGCCGAGGCGACCGAAGAACAGCGCGCCGAACGGACGCACGGCGAAGCCGGCAGCGAAGCCGAGCAACGTAAAAATAAATCCGGCGGTTGGATTCACGCCGGAGAAGAAGTTGGCCGAGATGTTCGCCGCAAGCGAGCCGGCGAGATAGAAATCATACCATTCGAAGACGGTGCCGGCCGAAGACGCGATGATCACTCGCTTCTCTTCGCTGGTCATCGGCCGCGCCTGACCGGTGGCGGCAGTCACTGTCGTCATACGATCGCTCCCCCTTTGTCGGAATCGGGCCTCCCGTTCCGGGAATTTGCCCGCGGTAAAAAACGGTAACATCGAGGGTTAACGGCGCTATATTAGACTTTTGACCAAATAATCTCCGTAAACACATGAAAAACCACCACAAATTTGTGCATTGCAAAATGCAATCTGGTCAGAGGAATTTTCTATAGGAGAGAAACACTTGCGCGGTTTTTTAGGGGCTTTAACAATTGCAAAATGAGCGGCGGGCGGACGTGTTCAGGTCTCATGCCGCGTTTCCCCAAGCAGGTGTCGATTGTGCAAAGCAACGATGTCTATCGTCTGGTGAGTGCCGACGATCATCCGTTATTCCGTGGCGCGTTGCGCGAGGCCGTGAACGGCCTGTTTGAAAAAGTCGACATCACCGAAGCCGGTACCTTCGACGATGTGTCGGCGCTGCTCGATCAGCGCGGCGATATCGATCTCGTTCTGCTCGATCTGACCATGCCGGGTGCGCGCGGGTTCTCCGGCCTGATGTATCTGCGCGCGCAATATCCGGGCGTTCCGGTCATCGTCGTGTCCGCGAATGATGATCCGGTCGCGATCCGCCGCTGCATGGACTTCGGCGCGTCCGGGTTCATTCCGAAGACGCTGGGTGTCGATGAAATGCGCGATGTGATCGGGCGCATTCTCAAGGGCGGCGTGTGGACGCCGCCGGATATCAATCTCGACAGCAAGGCCGATGTCGAGATCAATCAACTGATGGCGAAGATGGCGACACTGACGCCGCAGCAGGTGCGCGTATTGATGATGCTGTCGGAAGGTCTGCTCAACAAGCAGATCGCCTTCCAGCTCGGCGTGTCCGAGGCCACAGTGAAAGCGCACGTCTCGGCGATCCTGCAGAAGCTCGGGGTCGACAGCCGTACGCAGGCGGTGATCGCGGCGGCCAAGATCGAAGCCGGCCACTGGCAGCAGAATCTCGCGCTCGAATCCTGACGCACTCTATTCTTGCTGTTATTCCGCGGCGGCGATCCGCTGCACGCGCCATTGCGCCAGCAGCGCCCGCAGTGCGGCAGGACGCAGCGGCTTGTTCAGTACCTGGATTCCGTGCGTCCGCGCTTCGTCGCGCACCCGCGGGCTGCGATCGGCGGTGATCAGGATCGCCGGCAAGTCCTCGCCCAATTGCTGACGCAGCCGCGCGATCGCGGCGATGCCGTTGCTGCGGTCGAGGTGATAGTCGACCAGCAAGCCGTTCGGGCGCAGCTTGTCCTGCTCGATGATCTGCAAGGCGGTGGCGGCGTCGGCCGCCTTGATGACGCGGCAGCCCCAGCCGCCGAGCAGTGCTTCCATGCCGTCGAGGATCGCCGGTTCGTTGTCGATACAGACCGCGACCGTGCCGGCGAGCTGGCTGGCGTCGGATTCCGGCTGCAGCGTGATCGGCAGATGTGCGGGCGGCGCATCGGACAGCGGCACGGTGATTGAGAAGTGCGTGCCGTGCCCGACCCGGGAATCCATGTCGATCTCGTGCTGCAGCACGCGGGCGATGCGCTCGACGATCGACAGGCCGAGACCGAGGCCGCGCGCGATCCGCGCGCCCTGATCGAGCCGGTGGAATTCGGCGAAGATGGTCTTGTGCTGGCTTTCGGGAATGCCGACGCCGGTGTCGAACACATCGATGCGCAGTTGATCGCCGCGCAGGCGGCACCCGACAAGAACACGCCCCTTCGGCGTGTATTTGATGGCATTGGAGACGAGGTTCTGCAGCAGCCGGCGCAGCATGCGCCGGTCGGAACGGATCACCCGTTGCGAGGGGACGAACACCAGTTCAAGTCCCTTGCCGCTGGCAATCGGTGCGAATTCCACTTCGATCTGCCGCAGCAACTGGTCGATCCGGAAGCTGGTCGGCTCGGGCCGCAACACGCCGGCGTCGAGCCGCGAGATATCGAGCAGCGCGTTGAAGATTTCCTCGACCGCTTCCAGTGAGGCGTCGATATTGCCGACCAACTGGCTGTTCGGCCCGGTGCTGCGTTCCACAAGGCTTGTGACGTAAAGCCGGGCCGCGTTGAGCGGCTGCAGGATGTCGTGGCTCGCGGCCGCGAGGAAGCGCGTCTTGGAGGTGTTGGCTTCCTCGGCGTCGCGTTTGGCGCGGGCCAGCGCCGCGTTCAGCCGCGTCAGTTCCTCGGTGCGTTCGCGCACGCGCCGTTCCAGCGTCTCGTTGGCCTTCTCGAGCGCCTCGGCGGCCTCTACACTCGGCGTCATGTCGGTGAAGGTGGTGGCGATGCCGCCGTCCGGCATGCGGTTGGCGCGCACCTCGATGAACAGGCCGCGTTCAGCGAACCGTTCGATGAACGCATCTCCCGCTTCGGTGTAGCGCTCCATCAATGTGTGCACGCGTTTCTCGATCACATCGGGTGCCGAGGTGTCGCGCGCTGCGTTGTAGCGCAGGATGTCGTCGAGCCGCACGCCGGCACGGGTGAGGGCCGGCGGCAGATCGAGCACGTCGCCGAACTGCCGGTTCCAGCAGATGAGCTGCATCTCCTTGTCGAATACGGCGATGCCCTGGCGCACGTGGTCGAGCGCCGTCTGCAGAATCTCGCGGTTGTACTGGATCGCCGCATTGGCGTCGTCGAGCAGCTTCAGC
>JBQCFU010000367.1:0-4083 GCA_051958775.1 Pseudolabrys sp. | reverse complement strand
CAGCGCCACCGGATCGTAGCCGCCATAACGCGGCATGTAGACAATCGGATCGGCGGCGAACGCTGCCTCGTTGCCAGGATTGCGGAAGCGCCAGACGACGCCATCATAGCTGCGCTCCAGGGACGACAAGCCCATCACCGGCGCCGTGTCGGTGAAGTAGGCCACTGGGTCAACCCCGCTGATGGCGAGACCGGACCGCTCGTCGGCCACGATCCGGTCATTGGCCGACCCGACCGTGGACTGAATCAACATACTGAGGAGGATCATGGCGGCAAAAACCCACAGTCGCTTCCGTTGCCGCCGTCCTGCCATCATAGTCATCCACGACATGTCTCGATTCGACGCCGGACCGTAATGCCGGTGGTTAAGCAACCGGTTAAACGAGACCCGTTCAACGAGACCTTGGGGGACATTGCATGCGCGGCCTTCTTCGACTGGCAGCCCTGACCGTTCTGTTTGTCGAGCTCACCACTGGCATCGCCGCCGCTCAGAACGGACCGCCACGCCAGAATCGCGGCGACACGTTCTCGCCCGGTGAAGTCATTCGCGCCGGTCACCGCTTCTTCGGCGGTGTCAGCCAGGGTCTCGCCGAACTCGTGGAGAAGGCCGCATCCCGCTGGGGCCAGCCGAATGGCTACATCCTCGGTCAGGAAGGCAGCGGCGCCTTCATCGTCGGACTTCGTTATGGTGATGGCACGCTCTACACCAAGAATGCCGGTGACCGCCGCGTGTTCTGGGAAGGCCCGTCGGTCGGCTTCGATGCCGGCGGCGATGGCGCGCGGACCATGATGCTGGTCTACAATCTGCCCGCGACCGAGGCGATGTTTCAGCGCTTCGCCGGCATCGACGGCTCCGCCTATTTCGTCGGCGGCCTGGGCATGACTGCGTTGACCGCCAACAACATCGTGGTCGTACCGATCCGCACCGGCGTCGGCCTGCGGCTCGGCGCCAATATCGGCTACCTCAAATTCACGCCGGATAAGACCTGGAACCCGTTCTGACGAATCGGCGATCCATCGGATTATCGCGAAAGGGTTTAGGTTAATGATCGCTATCGCTGGAGTTGCGATAGCGGTTCGTGCATTGTTTTAGCCTCGATCACCCTTGGATCACCCTTGCCGATGGGAAACGGAGGCGTCGCCTATGGTTGAACCGATCATGTATTTCGGGATCGGCTTCCTCGTAGCCGCCCTGATCGGATTGATCGTCGTGCCGCTCGTGCACGGCCGCGCGGTGCGCCTCACTATGCAGCGGCTGGACGCGGCAACGCCGTTGTCCATGGCTGAAATCCAGGCCGACAAGGACCAGCTTCGCGCCGAATTCGCGATGTCGACGCGGCGTCTGGAAATGAGCGTCGAGCAGCTCAAGAACAAATCCACCAGCCAGCTTGCAGAACTCGGCAAGAAGGCCGACGCCATCAATCGCCTCAAGGCAGAGATCGGCGAGAAGTCGGCGACCATCTTCGCGCTGGAGGCGCGCGACAAGGCGCTGCGCGACCAGTTGCGCGCGACCGAAGAAGAATTCGCGGTGAAGACCGCCGGCGTGCTCGATGCCGAGCGCGGACTGAAGGACAAGGAAAGCGAACTCGCCAGAGTCGTGGGTCAGCTCGACGAGCGCTCATCGCTCGCTGATGCGCAGAAGATCGAGATCGTCGCGCTGCGCACCCAGGTCGAGGCGATGAAAGAGCGCCTGACCGACGCCGGCAACGAACTCAAGGCCACCGAGAACCGTATGGAAGCGGAGCGGCTGGAACTCAAGGCCGCAACCGATGAACTCGGCGCCGAGCGCGACCGCGCCTCCAATCTCGGCAACCGCGCCGACGAACTCGAGCGCCAGCTCGTCGCCCAGAGCACCGAGGCCGAAATCCTCGGCCACCGGGCGCAGGACCTCGAAACCAAACTACAGGAACAGAGCCGCCTGCTCGCCGCTGGCGACGCCGAACTCAAGCATCTGCGCACCGAGGTCGACACCGCCCGCAAGACCGAGATCGACCTGCGCAGCGCCATCGCGGAAATCGACGGCCGCTCCTCGTCGCAGACCGACGTGCTCAAGACCGAAAAAGCTCAACTTCAGTCGCAGCTCGAGCGCGTCACCGAAGAACGGGACCGCCTGCAAAGCGACATCCTGCAGATGCGGCGCGACACCGAGCAGGCCTGGACCTCCGAACGGGTCGAGAATTCGCTGCTGCGCGAGCGCATCAACGACGTCGCAGCGGAGGTTTCCCGCCTCGCCTCTGCCCTCGAAGGGCCGAACTCGCCGATCGACGCGATCCTGGCGGCGGAAACCGCGCGCAGCGAAGCCACCACCGTGGCGGCCGCGACCCCGGTCTTCGCCGAGGCGCCCGCAGGCTCAGGCAACCTCGCCGATCGCATCCGGGCGCTGCAGAATGCTACCTCGCGCCTCCCGTCGAATGAGTCGACCACCCGCAACTGATTGACTGCAAAACCGATTTTGGTCGCTTGACACTACCGGCGCGGCATCACTATATCGCGCCGCCGCCATCGGCGGGCGTTTAGCTCAGCGGGAGAGCGTTCCCTTCACACGGGAGAGGTCGTAGGTTCAATCCCTACAACGCCCACCATTCTTTGGCGATCATGGCCCGCATCTCGCGGGCTTTTTCGTTTCCGGGATACTTTCTGACGAAGCACGAAGACCACGCCTGAACTCGTGCGAAATCCGTGCAGTTCATTCCTGGGTTCTATGGATCTCCGGCCGCGGCGTTCGGCCGCTGCGGGTTTCGCCCGCCTCGAACAGATCCGGCGCCGTGATCTCCGACGCGTCGACTGGACATCCGTGCCGAACAAGCCGCTGAACGCACAACGAAATGCGCGCTCAAAGAAAAATGACGATCGGCCTGACCGCATTCCCGCCTCACACGTGAACCAAGTTTCAGGCGAAATCGTTGACGTCGAATTTCGGAACGTTTGATCGCCTCATGCGGTTTGCTCAGTGCTACCAACCGCTCGATGGAGGCTCAGCCGATGAAACTCAAACTCGTGTTCGCAAGCTTGGTCATCTCAGCGCTTGCTTATCCGGCATTCGCGCAGACATCTCCGGGCAGTTCGCCGACTGCACCGAGTTCGCCAAGCACGCCTGGCGCCACCAGTTCGCCGATGGCTCCTCCGAGTACGACAGGCTCGGGAAGTGAATCCGCGGGATCCTGGTACGTCCTGCAGGATTCCTCGACCAAGAAGTGCACGGTTTCCAATTTGCGGCCGACTGGATCGACGGCCATCAAAGTCGTCGGGAACAGCCCCTATCCGACAAAGGCAGAAGCAGAATCCGGAATGGGCGGTCTTTCGGATTGCTCCGCGCAGTAACGATCTGAACGATAGACTCTCGAGACTCTCGCCGGCATGCAGTCGGCGAGAGTTTCGCCGTCAACTTCCTGACGGCGGCGCGAAGAAGCACTGCAGCTTTTCCGGATTCAAAAAGCACGCGTGAAAGTGCCCGTCCGGGCTCTGCCGCACTTTCGACTGCGGCACGACGAAATGGTCGTCGACGACGTAACCCTCGGACGAGGTGTGAACGCGGCTGTCCGCAATCTCTGCGCAATCCTGATCGTGGCAACATTCCCAGGGATATTCCCATCCCTTCGGAGCCATATGCGCAAGCGCGTCACCAACGCTCCAGCAAATCAGTGCGATAGCGCCCGCACCAAAAATCCACGTGGCAACGAAAGCGCGATGGTCGCTGTGAGAATGCATGATGGCAGCCGTCCGGATGCCGTGCTCTCCGAAACAACACACTGACCCCGTCTTCGGTTGTGTATTGCCGAAATAAATAAACGCGGCTGCCGCCTGGCGGCCCACACCCCCGTTTTTGCTTTGGCGTCAGGTACTGACGACTTGGTTGCCAGTATTTGTCGGGCAACGAATGCTCGTCACCGGAGCTGTGAAGACGGATTAACTATTTGAATTTATTTATATTTTTTCACTTTCCGATACATCTCGCAGCCGACTGGCCAGTGAGGAACCGTTAACCATGCCCGGGGTAGGGATCGGGAACTCAATGAGGTTCCCGATGGAAAAAACGCTCCTCGACAGTTTTCGCCGTCAGCTCACGATCCTCGAAGCCTTCGAG
>JBQCFU010000366.1:0-2093 GCA_051958775.1 Pseudolabrys sp. | reverse complement strand
AAGCCAAGCACCTCGACCGGGGTCGAGGGCCCCGCCGCGATCACCGGCATGCCGGTATCGGAGACGAGCGCACGCACGCGGCCCCATTCGGCGCCGGCGACGATCAGGTCACCGACATGCAGCGTGCCACGCTGCACCAGCACGGTGGCGACCGGGCCGCGGCCGCGATCGAGCTTGGCTTCGATCACGGTGCCTTCGGCGGCGCGTTCCGGATTGGCCTTGAGGTCGAGCAGTTAGGCCTGCAGGCCGATCATTTCCAGCAGCTTGTCGAGATGCAGATGCTTCAGCGCCGACACTTCGACGTCGACGACGTCGCCGCCCAGGGATTCGACCTGAATCTCTTGCTGCAGCAGGTCGGTGCGCACACGGGTCGGATTCGCATCCGGCTTGTCCATCTTGTTGATGGCAACGATGATCGGCACCTTCGCCGCCTTGGCGTGGGCGATGGCTTCCACCGTCTGCGGCATCACGCCGTCGTCGGCGGCAACCACCAGCACGACGATATCGGTGACCTTGGCGCCGCGGGCGCGCATCGAGGTGAACGCCGCGTGGCCGGGCGTATCGATGAAGGTGATCTTCTGACCACCCGGCGCGGTCACCTGATAGGCGCCGATATGCTGGGTGATGCCGCCGGCTTCGCCGGACGCCACTTCTGCCGAGCGGATCGCGTCGAGCAGCGAGGTCTTGCCGTGGTCGACGTGGCCCATGACGGTGACGATCGGCGCACGCGGCTGCATGTGCCCTTCGTCGTCGGCTGTGTCGAACAGACCTTCTTCAACGTCGGATTCGGCGACACGCTTGACCGTGTGGCCCATTTCTTCGGCGATGAGCTGCGCGGTGTCGGCGTCGATCACGTCGTTGATGGTCGCCATCTGGCCCTGCTTCATCAGCAGGCGGATGACGTCGACGGCGCGCTCCGACATACGGTTGGCGAGATCGGAGATCGAGATCGCTTCCGGGATCGTCACTTCGCGAACGATCTTTTCCTTCGGCTCGTTCGAATGGCCCTTGAGGCGCCGCTCGGTGCGGCGGCGGAACGAGGCGATCGAACGTTCACGGACTTCGCCGGCGTTGAGCGCGTTGACGAGCGTCAGGCGGCCGCGTTGCTTCTCGGCACCGGGACGCGGCGCAGCGGGGCGCGGCGGCGTCGCCGGACGCGGGCCGGCACCGCCGCCGGGACGGCGGCGCGGCGCTTCTTCTTCTTCGGCTTCGAGCGTGAGCTTCGGCGCGGCGGCCGGACGCTTCGGCTGCTCTTCGGCGCCGAGACGCTTCTTGGCAACTTCGCCGGCCTTGCGCTTGGATTCCTCTTCCTTCTTGAGGCGGTCCTCTTCCTCGCGCTTGCGGGCTTCGGCCTTTTCGCGCTCCTCGCGTTCGGACGCTTCGCGGATCGCGCGGCGTGCGGCTTCTTCCTCGGCGATGCGGCGCTCTTCAGCGTCACGCAGCTTGGAATCGGCGAGCGCGGCGGCGCGCGCGTTGCGCTCTTCCTCGGTGAGGGTGCGCAGCACGACGCCGGACGGCTTCGGTGCTGGCGCCGGTGCGGCGGCGGGTTTTTTCCGCGGCGCTTCGGCGGCCGGTGCTTCCTGCTTGGGAGCGGGCGCTGGCGCCGGTGCAGCAGTGGCCGGGCCACCGCTGCCGATGCTGCGACGCTTTACGGTTTCGACCACGACCTGCTTGCTGCGGCCATGGCTGAAGCTCTGGCGCACGACGCCAGTCTCGGTCCGCGGCTTCAGCGTCAGCTTGCCGGGGGCGCTCAGCTTCTTTTCGCCGGGGTTCTTGGTCTCAGTCATTCCGTTACGATTCCGATCCTCAAATCTCAGACACCCGCGCGATGCGTCGTGCCAACGTCGTAAGTTCCGTCGTCAGGCTGCGGCTTCAGACTTCATCCTGGGCACGAAAACGCGCAAGGCGCGAAGCGCGTGCTACGAAGGTGGTTGTCGCGGGGCCGGCAAGCAGGGCTGCATGTACCACATTTGCGCGCCCGAGTGCCAAATCCAATTGTTCGACCGAAAACGCCTCAATGACCGGCAGATCGGCGGAACCACCCCGTACATAGGCATTTATCTTGCGCTTTCCATCCTCCGCGCCATCCCTGG
>JBQCFU010000365.1:0-2515 GCA_051958775.1 Pseudolabrys sp. | reverse complement strand
AGGCCGGCGACCCTTTCGATCCACCCACCGCGCAGCGGCTGAACTATTTCAACTACTCCCCCGGAACCGGGCGCTAACCGGCCGACCCCTAAACGGATTTCCGGGGGAGTATGCCGGCGGTCGACGCGCTCTTGAAGAAGCGCGGGCTGATCGAGAACGAAGCCGCCTGAGGCGGCGGTTCTGCATCGGGGCAGCGGCACGGTTAAAGAGGGCGGGAGGGCGTGAACGCCCTCTTGTCCCGCCCATCCGCATTGTTGCATGACCTAGGATCGAAAACGGTTGTCAGGGCACGGCGGGCAGGAATGACGATGACACTTTATACGGCTGGCCATCGGCGTGGCGTGGTGGCGGCGCCGCACAGCGGCGCGCTGGCGGACGGCCAGCGCATCCTCGCCGAGGGCGGCAACGCGCTTGAAGCGATGATCGCCATGGCGGCGTCGATCGCCGCGGTCTATCCGCACATGAACCATATCGGCGGCGACGGCGTCTGGGTGATCCGCGAGCCGAACGGCCGCGTGCGCGCGCTGATGGGCGCGGGAGCAGCGGGCGCCAAGGCGAACGAGGCGTTCTATCGCGACCGCGGTCACGACACGATCCCGGCGCGCGGCCCGCTGGCCGCCCTCACCGTGCCGGCTGCCATCTCGGGCTGGATGCTGGCGCTGGAGGCCGCGAAGGCGCTCGGTGGTCGCATGCCGCTGTCCGAACTGCTCGGCGGCGCGATCCGTCACGCACGCGGCGGCTACACCATGACGCGCAGCCAGCACGCGCTGACCCGCGACAAGCTGAACGAGCTGAAGGATGCGCCGGGCTTCGCCGCGACGTTCCTCAAGGACGGCAAGGTCCCAGACGCCGGCTCGACGCTGACGCAGACCGCGCTCGCGGCGACCCTGGAGCAGCTCAGCCATGCCGGGCTCGACGATTTCTATCGCGGCGATGTCGGCCGCGAGATCGCCGCGGATCTGGAGCGGATCGGCAGCCCGGTGACGCGCGACGACCTTGCCCGGCACAAGGGCTTTCTCGCCGACGCGCTGACGACGACGATCGGCGCCGGCCAGCTCTACAATGCGCCGCCGCCGACCCAGGGGCTGGCGTCGCTGATCATCCTCGGCCTGTTCGACCGGCTGAAGGTCGCGGAAGCCGAAGGCTTCGACTTCGTGCACGGCATCGTCGAGGCGACCAAGCGCGCGTTCCGCGTGCGCGATCGCGTCGTCACCGATCCGGCGCGCATCACCGCCGATCTCGACGCCTTCCTTGCCGCGCCGTTCCTCGACGCCGAGGTGAAGAAGATCGACCGCCGCAAGGCGGCGCAGTGGCCGGCGCCTTACGGTGAGGGCGACACGATCTGGATGGGTGCGGCGGACGCCTCCGGTCTCGTCGTCTCCTACATCCAGTCGATCTACTGGGAGTTCGGCTCCGGCTGCGTGCTGCCGGGGACCGGCGTGCTGATGCAGAACCGCGGCGCGAGCTTCTCGCTCGATCCGAAGGCGGTGAATGCGCTGTCGCCGGGACGGCTGCCGTTCCATACGCTCAATCCGGCGCTCGCCGTGCTCGACGACGGCCGGGTGATGGCCTACGGCACCATGGGCGGCGACGGCCAGCCGCAGACCCAGGCGATGCTCTTTGCGCGCCATATCCTGTATCGCCAGCCGCTCGACAAGGTGCTCGACGCGCCGCGCTGGCTGCTCGGCCGGACCTGGGGTTCGGTGAAAACCAATCTGCGGATGGAAAGCCGGTTCGACGGCAATCTGGTCGAGCGGCTCCTGTCCGCCGGCCACGATGTCGAGGTGATCGACGAGGCTTACTCGGACACCATGGGCCATGCCGGCGCGGTGATCCTGCATCCGTCCGGTGAGATCGAAGGCGGGCACGATCCGCGCGCCGACGGCGGTGCGGCCGGCGTATGAGCCGCGCCGGTGTGGTGTGCGCTTTTGCGCGCCTCGCTTGTGCCCAAGTCTGTCTTCAGAGAAGTCTGCCTTAAGATTCGCGGCGTTAGGATTCACGAGATGGTTCGCGCGCTGGTTCTGGCGATTGCCCTGTTCTGTGCCGTGCCGGCGACGGACGCGCTGGCGCATCCGCATGTCTGGGTGACGATCCGCAGCCAGATCCTGTATGCGCCGGACGGCACCGTGACCGGCGTACGCCACGCCTGGACCTTCGACGACATGTTCTCGGCATTCGCGACCCAGGGCCTGCCGCAGCAGACCAAGGGACAGTTCACCCGCGAGGAACTGGCCTCGCTCGCCAAGGTGAATGTCACGTCGCTGCGCGAATATGGCTTCTTCACCTATGCCAAGGCCGACGGCAAAGCGTTCGTGTTCGAGGAGCCGAAAGACTATTGGCTCGACTACAAGGACGCGGCGCTGACGCTGAATTTTGTGCTGCCGGCAAAACAGCCGGTGAAGGCGAAGCAGCTCGAGATCGAAGTCTACGACGAGACATTCTTCGTCGCCTTCGAACTGGCGCCGAAGGATTCGGCCTCGCTCGCCGCCGCGCCGCAGGGTTGTGCGGTGACGAC
>JBQCFU010000364.1:0-5263 GCA_051958775.1 Pseudolabrys sp. | reverse complement strand
AAGCGGAAGCCGGTGCTCAGATTGTCGAGGACCACGACCGGCTCGCCCGCATCGGTGAGCTCATGCACTGTGTGGCTGCCGATATAGCCGGCGCCGCCGGTCACCAGAACGGTCATGGTCCGCATTCCCTCACACGTGAACACCGGATCGACGCTAGGGGCCGCGATATAAATGTCGGGTTAGTGATAGCCGGACCTGTCGAATAGCGTTCGACATCCTTAACAGGACGTATATGACAGGGTTGCGAATGACCGACCTCCTGTTCATCAAGACCTCGTCGCTGGGCGACGTCATCCATCACATGCCGGCCGTGACCGATGCGCGGCGGCAGCACCCTGATGCGCAGATTGCCTGGGTGGTGGAGGAGGCGTTTGCGCCATTGGCGCGGCTGCATCCGGGTGTGAACGCCGTCATTCCGGTGGCGTCGCGGCGTTGGCGGCATGCACCGTTTGCGGCGTCGACCTGGCGCGAGATCGGTGCGTTTCGCCGGACGTTACACGCGCGGCAGTATGACGCGGTGATCGATACGCAAGGGCTCGCGCGCACGGCGCTGATCACGCGCTTCGCCCGTGGGCCACGCTACGGCTACGACAAGGACAGCATCCGCGAGCGCGTGGCGGCATTGGCTTATGACAAGGGATTCCGCGTCGGCCGGCAGCTTCACGCGATCGAGCGCAACCGCGTGCTGACGGCGCTCGCGCTCGGCTACACGATGCGGTTTCCGCCGGATTACGGATTGCAGGAGCGGGTGTCGCAGGCGCCGGGCCATTACGCGGTGCTGCTGCATGCGACCGCGCAGGCGGGCAAGGAATGGCCGGAGGCGAACTGGATCGCGCTCGGCAGCCAGATCGCCGCGCGCGGCATCGAGGTGCTGCTGCCCTGGGGCAACGATCGCGAACGCGAACGCGCCGAACGGCTGGCGGCGGCGATCCCCGGTGCGCGCGTGCCCGAGCGCAAACCGCTCGATGCGGTGGCGGCGATGCTGGCCGGCGCACGCTTCGTCGTCGGCGTCGACACCGGGCTCGTGCATCTCGCGGCGGCGCTCAACGTGCCGCTGGTGGCGATCTTCACCGGCAGCGTGCCGGCGCTCACCGGACCGGTCGGTACCGCGCCGCTCGCGGTGGTCGGTGCGCAAGGACTGGTGCCGTCGGTTGGCGAAGTGTCGAACGCGCTCGCGCGGGTCGAGAGCGAAGCGGCGCGTTAGCGCTTCTGAGATCGGCAGATTTAGTTGTTGTCATGCGCGGGCATAGCCCGTCGAAGACGGGCGTGAACGCCCTGATGACCCGCGCATCCATCTTTCCTTTTCTTGCTTTAACGATGGATTGCCGGGTCAAGCCCGGCAATGACAGTTGTTAGGTCAGAAGTTTTTTCACGAAGTCGTCGAGATTGCCGCCGGTGAAGAAGTGCCCGGCGATGCCTGCGGCCGCGGCTGCCTGCATGTCGGTTTCCTTGTCGCCGATCAGGAAGCTTCGCGCGGTGTCCACCGGCCAGTGCTGCATCAGGTCGATGAGCATGCCGGGCTTCGGCTTTCGCCAGTCGGAATCGCGGCGATAGGTTTCGATCTCGCCGTCGGCGAGCCACGGGCAATAGCGCACGTCGTCGATGCGGCCGCCCTGATGCGCGATCTCGTCGCGCATCCAGCGGTCGAGCGCGTTGAGATCGTCCTCTGTGTAATAGCCGCGGGCGATGCCCGACTGGTTGGAGACGATGAAGACGAGATGGTCCGCGGCGTTGAGCCGTTTCACGGCGTCGATGGCGCCGTCGATCCAGCGGAAGCGCGTGCGCGTCGCGACGTAGCCCTCATCGTGATTGAGGACGCCGTCGCGATCGAGGAACGCAGCGGGCCTGAGCGCGCTCATCCGTGCTTCGGCGGCCACGGCGTCTCCGGCACCGGCGTGAGCGGCGGCTTGCCGGCGAAGTAGGCGAGCAGGTTGTCGACCACGAGCTGGTCCATCGCGCGGCGCGTATGCGCGGATGCGGAGCCGAGATGCGGCAGCAGCACGACGTTCTCCATCGCGATCAGCTCCGCCGGGACATGCGGCTCGTTGACGAACACGTCGAGGCCCGCCGACATGATGGTCTTGTTCTTCAGCGCGTCGATCAGCGCCGGCTCGTCGATCACCGAGCCGCGCGCCATGTTGATGACGATGCCGTTCGGCCCGAGCGCCTTCAGTACCTCGGCATTGATCATGTTCTTGGTGGCAGCGCCGCCCGGCACGATCAGCATCAGCGTGTCGACGTCGCGCGCCATGTCGAGGAGCTTCGGATAATGTTTATAGGTCACGCCCGCCTGCGGATTGCGGCTGTGATAGACGACCGGCACGCCGAAGGCTTCGAGCCGCTTGCCGATGGCGCGGCCGATCCGGCCCATGCCGACGACGCCGACTGTGCGGTCGCGCAGCGTCGCCGGGCTGAGACGATAGCCGCCCTGCGGCCATTTGCCGGCGCGCAGATAGCGTTCGCCCTGCGGAAGCTCACGCACGGTCATCAGCAGCAGGCCGAGTGCGGTATCCGCCACTTCCTCGTTGAGCACGTCCGGCGTGTTGGTGACGGTGATGCCGTGTTCGCCGCCCCATTTCGCATCGACGTGGTCGTAGCCGACGCCGAACGACGAGACGATCTTCAGCCTGGGAAAGCGCTGCATGAAGGCAGCGTCGATCTTGTTGGCGGTATAGGCGACGGCGAGCCCGCTGATCTTGTCGGCGAGCGGCGCGAGAAACGCGTCCGGATCCTTGGCGTCGATCAAGGCGTGAAGCGTGACGGCATTGGCCAATCCATTGACGATGGTGGGCTTCTTGTGACCCACGAGCAGAACATCAGGCTTTCCGGACATGAAACATTCCTCGATCAAAATGCGCCGCGACACAGTCGCGAATTGAGCCGGCAAAAGTCAACAGTGCGCCGCTCACGCTTTCGGCCCATCAGGAATGTGGCCAGATGCGCGGCAATTCGCGCACCGCATCGTAGACGCGCGCCGGTGTGACGTCGGCCGTGCGCCGGTGGGCCACCGCGGGATTGCCTTCCTGCCGGGCGCGTTCTCGCGCGGCTTCGTCGCCCGGCGGTTCGAGGATCGCCGCCACCGGATTGAGCGGCTTCCAGTGCCACGGGCTGGTCGGCCCGAAGATCGCCACGGTCGGCGTGCCGATCGCCGCGGCGACATGCATCAGCCCGGAATCGTTGGTGACGGCGGCATCGGCGGCGGCGAGTGCCAGCACGGCATTGCGCAGATCGGTGCCGGTGAGGTTGCGCGCATGCGGTCCGCCGGCGGCGGCGATCCTGTCCGCGTCCGCGCTTTCCGCCGGACCGCCGAGCACCCAGACCGAGGCGCCCGCGTCGGTGAGCATTTTGGCGAGCGCCGCATAGTGCTCGGGCGGCCAGGCCTTGCCGGCGCCGACGGCGCCCGGGGCGAAGGCGATCACCGGCCGCGAGGCATCGGCGAGGCCGTTGCGCACCCGCCAGTCGTCGATCTCCATCTGCGGGACGATCAATTCCGGCAGCGGCCACCCGGCCGGCAGCGCCGCACCCTTGGGCAGCGCAAGCGCGCCCATCTGGTCGATCATGCGCGGCAGTTTTCGCTCGCCGGGGCGGATGTCGTTGAGGACGCCCAACCGGGCTTCGCCGAAAAAGCCGGTCCGGACCGGAATGCCGGCCAGCGCCGGCGCCAGCGCCGACTTCCAGGTTCGCAGCATCATGATGGCCTGGCCGTAGTGCTCCCGGCGCAGCCGCTCGGCCAGCGCCCGGTGCCGCCCGAGTGCAAGGCGCCGCCGCGGCAGATCCCAGACGATGGCCTGCCGCAGCCCCGGCATGTAATCGGCGAGCGGCGCGCACAGCGTACTCGACACCATGTCCACGGGCCGGTCCGGCTGCTGCTGGCGCAGCAATTTCACAATCGAGTGGGCACGGATGAAGTCGCCGATCCAGACATAGGAGATCAGCAAAACCGGGTCAGGCACCATTAGGTTTGAATTTGAGTTCATATATTGAATGAATAGAGATTCGATATTATCGGCGGCAACCGTCATTTGGTCGGGGATGACCGTTCACCGCACACCTGCCGGACCGTTGCGCATTCGGCAAGTCTTAGGCAAAGGATTTCGGACAAAGGATAGCGCATGTTTCTCGTCACCGGCGGCGCCGGGTTCATCGGCTCGAATATTGTCGCCAGCCTGAACGAGGCCGGCCGCACGGATGTCGTCGTCAACGACCGGCTCGGAAAAGGTGCGGACTCGCGCTGGCGCAACCTGGCCAAGCGGCAGCTTGCCGATGTGGTGCCGCCCGCAGACCTGATGTCCTGGCTCGAGGGGCGCAAGCTCGACGCCGTCATTCATATGGGTGCGATCTCCTCGACCACGGCGGACGACGCCGACGAGGTGATCGAGAACAATTTCCGGCTGTCGCTGCGGCTGCTCGACTGGTGCACGGAAAACCGCACGCCCTTCATCTATGCGTCCTCGGCGGCGACCTACGGTGAGGGCGAACAGGGGTTCGTCGACGACTGGTCGCTCGACGCGCTGCGCAAGCTGCGGCCGCTCAATCTCTATGGCTGGAGCAAGAGCCTGTTCGACCTCGCGCTGGTCGATCGCGTCGTGAAGAAGCAGCCGCTGCCGCCACAATGGGCGGGGCTGAAGTTCTTCAACGTGTTCGGCCCGAACGAGTATCACAAGGGTTCGATGGCGAGCGTGCTCGCCAAGGTGTTCGACAGCGCGAAATCCGGCGAGCCGGTGCGCCTGTTCAAGTCGCATCGCGAGGGCATCGCCGATGGCGATCAGCGCCGCGACTTCATCTATGTGGAAGACGCGGTCGCGGTGGTGCAGTGGCTGCTCAAGACGCCGTCTGTGTCCGGGCTGTTCAATGTCGGCACCGGCGAGGCACGCAGCTTCCGCGAGATGATCACGGCGATGTTCACGGCGCTCGGCCGCGCGCCGAACATCGAATATGTCGACATGCCGGTGTCGATCCGCGGCCAGTATCAGTATTTCACGCAGGCGAGTTCCGAGAATCTGCGGCGTGCCGGCTATAACAGCGGCTTCCAGCCGCTCGAAGACACCGTGGCGCGCTATGTGACCCGGTATCTCGATCGAACGGACCGGTATCGCTGATGTTCGATTTCGAAAAACACCTCTCGGCGCTGGGGCGGCAGACCGTTCTCGTGATCGGCGATCTGATGCTCGACGAATTCGTCTACGGCGAGGTGTCGCGCATCTCACCCGAAGCGCCGACGCCGGTGATCGCCGTCAACCGCACCGAAATGGTGATCGGTGGC